>JAJXXI010000242.1 GCA_021781185.1 bacterium | reverse complement strand
GTGACGAGAATACAGGCACAGGAAACCAATCCGGCCAGTCCGAAACGGATGGCTTGCGGCGTCTTCAGATCATCCGCCCACTCGTTCGCAAGGAAAACCAGGGCAATAAAAAATCCGATGGATGGCAGGTAGGTGTAGCGATCCGCCATCGCCTGATCGCCAACCTGAACCAGGCCGATGACGGGAACCAGCATGCCAAGAAACCACAACCAGCCGGTGATGAAATACGGTCGTGAAACACGCCACCGCCAGGCCACAGCGGAAATCAACAGCAGCAACGCCACACTGATGATGACGCGGATCGCTGGAATGTGCGATGGCAGCGGATAGAGCACGCAAAGACCCGTCGGCCAGAAAAATTTCTCGAGATAGCCGGCCGCGGCCACGGCGGCATTTTCGAGACGAAAACCCAGCGGAACCCGGGCCAGCGAAACCACGGCCTCCCCGCTGCGCTGGGCATAAAAAGTAACGACGCAGGAAACTGCGCTGAGCAGGAAGAAGGGGATTTTCTCCCGCAGAAGCGGAAAGCGAAACGCGGACAGTGGAAACCGTTGCAAGGGCCAGTAATCCAGCAGCAGCAACACGCAGGGCAGCGTGACCAGCATGGGTTTGGACAACAGACCGAGGACAAAGAAACCGAGGGCAAACCAATAACTGCTCCGGCGCTTTTCCCGGACAAACCGGGCGTAGCTCAACAGCGCCAGCAACGCAAAAAAGGCGCTCAGAACATCTTTGCGCTCGGAAATCCACGCGACCGATTCAACATGGAGCGGGTGCCAGCCAAACAAGGCCGCGATCAGGGCGGCGGGCCAGAGTCGTTTCGTGAGCCGCCACAACAGGATAAAAAGCAGTGCGGTGTTGGCCGCATGAAACAGCACATTGACGAAATGGTGCGCCCCGGCATTGAGGCCAAACAGGGAACAGTCGGCCATGTGCGAAATCCACGTGAGCGGATGCCAGTTGCCGGCATGAAAGCGGGTAAACGCCCATTCCATGCCAGACCAGGACAAGCCGTGTTTGACGACGGGATTTTCCGTGATGTAATCCGTGTCATCAAAGTTCACGAAGCTAAACCGGCCGGCTGGCAGATAGATCAGCAGCGTGATCAAGGCAAGCAGCAGGGCGGTGAGGCGTGGGCGCGACATGGTGTTTGTTTTAAGCGATTTCCCCGCGCGGGCAAAGCCTCTTTATCGCCGGGGAGAAGCCGCCCCCCGAGGAAGAGCAAATCAAGGCGTCCCACACTAGACATTCACCCGACGGCATTTGAAATTTGATTCATGGCTTTGCCCTACAAAATCGCCACACGGTTTTGTAGATAATGACAATTATTCAACCCCCCGTCAATTTCCCCTTTGTTTACTTGGGTTTTGAGAGTCTCCAGACGTTTGAAGACAAAATCCCTATCCGTGCCGGATGAAAACGTGCCGCAGACCGTCTGGCGCAACGCCAAGACTATTCTGGCCGTCAAACCACATCAAAGGTGTCAGTTCGCGGGCAAAATCCCCCACCTGATGAGGCGAGAGCTCGCCCCTGTCTGTTGTTGGCCGGTAACCGGCACAATGGGGCGATGAACGAACTCACAGTGAATCAACAGCAAGCGATCGTTACCCTGCATGAACATGCGTCGCTACGAAAACCGCGCCACCATCATGACCAGCAACCGCCCGCTGGAAGAATGGGGCAAGCTCTTGGGCGACGTGCCCACCGCCGGAGCCATCCTCGACCGCTTCCTGCATCACGCCCAAGTCATTGCCATCGCCGGCAAAAGCTATCGCGTCAAAGACACGACGGCCAAAGGCCAGGAAACCCAAAAGGGCAGAAAGTCAAACGAACCTTCGACCACAGAACCGGCGAGCTGAATGGCTCGCTATCCGGTTCTGCTCGTTGTAAGCGTAACGCGGAGCACCGCATTGACAATGCAGTGAGAACGGCAGGAGACGTCAGAGACAAAATCTCTGACGGTTATGATGTGGGTTGCGACGTTCTTTGGATCTTGGCCCAAGTCGCTGGTATGACCTCTGGGATTTGGTGATTGGTCATGGTGGGCATGCGGCTCAGAACCTCCCGGAGATATTGGTAAGGATTCAGTCCTTGTCGGCGGCAAGTTTCAATCACGGTATAAATGATGGCGCTCCGTTCTCCGGCATCGGCTTCGCCGACGAACAACCAATTCTTCTTGCCGATGGCCGTGGGGCGAATGGCGTTTTCGACCAGGTTGTTGTCGATCTCCACCCGGCCATCGTTCAGATAGACGGTCAGCGTCGGCCATTGGCCCAGGGCATAATCAATGGCTTGGGCCAAACCGCTCTGGGGCAGGTAACGGCCACGAGCCTTGAGCCGGAGCAAAACTTTTTACAGCCGCTCGACAATGGGGCGGCTGTGATTGGCGCGCAGGGCCTGACGCAAGTGCGGGCCGGCACGGTGTTCGCGTAGTTCGGCTTCGACCCGGTAGAGGTGTTGGATTTGCCGCAGGAGCCAGCCACTCATCTGCGGGGCCGTTTCACTGGCCTCGTAAAACTTCCGGCGGACGTGCGCCCAGCAGCCGGCCAAGGTAATCACTGCGCTGCGGCCGTTGACGAAGGCGCGATACGCCGGGTAGCCGTCGCTTTGCAGCGTGCCGGTGAACGTCGGCGGCACGACCTGATTCAAGCACGCGGTCGCGCGGCTGGTTTCCCAGCGGAAAAACACGTCGCCTTTGGGCTGGCTGGCCGTCCAGAAGTAACCCTGCCTGGTTCGTCCATGCCCTGGCTCCAGATAATTCACCGGCGTTTCATCCACCTGCACATAGCCGCCGGCCAGAACCCCGGTGCGGATGGCTTCATAGATCGGTTGCAACCAGTCGGCGGCCAGTGCCACCCACAGCGCCAAAGTCTGCCGGGGCAGATGCACTTGATGA
>JAJXXI010000504.1 GCA_021781185.1 bacterium | reverse complement strand
TCCATTCGAAGCCACGGTCCAAATGGCACCGCGCTGGAATCCGTCAGCCTGCTGCACTGAGCCGACGATTTGCAAAGAACCGTCGGCGCGGCGTTGGGTCAGATTGTTGGCGTAAGCGTTTGTGACCGCAGGCGTGATGCCGCGCGGAAATAAATCATAAACGACGCCATTCGTCCGCATCAGATAAACGGAACTGACCGGGCCCAGGGAGTTGTCGAGTGCGTTGCTGGTGATGAATGTGCCGCAAACATCACCGTCGTCATTGAGTCCCGCCACGGCGCGATTGCCGAACGTGCCGTTGGCGGTTGGGTAGTTGGTGAAGGCATACCGAAGCACATAGATCGGCGCGGCGTGCAGCAGCGGGGTGGCAACGAAGCCGACCGCGGCAACGATCCACAACACAAGCCGGTTCCACCAAACGGCGTGCGTGAAGCCATTTCTTGGAGGCAACTTGGCACTGTTGGAGGAGGAATTGGATTGAATGGGGTCCAGCAACACGGTGCCTGGCAATAGGCGTTTTTGGGAGAACACGGTTTGGTGGGGTTGAGAGTTAAACATCAGCTCATGCAACGGACCAGATACTAGCCCTTTTGTATCAGTCATTTAAATGAGCATAATAAGAACCCCACTGAGTCGGCAAGCCCAATTTCACAGGTCGCTGTCAGCGACCTCCGGCCGTGACATGTCCCCGGATTATTTTTGACCAGTTTTCTTTTCTTCGTGTCTATTGGTCTGAATTCGTGTTTTAATTTGCCAAGATGAAACTGTCTCTGTTGACCATTCTGCTCGGTGCCGGCCTCGGTGCGCCGCAAATCTACGGCCTGGCCCGCCCCAAAGAATTCGGCACCGCCGCACGAAACTTCCCGCGCAACTACGCCGTCGGCGTCGCATTGATGCTGCTGGCCACCTGGTGGTTTGTGTCGAATGTGAACAGCGAACCCATCGCTGACTTCTCCGCCTACAAACCGGCGATGCTGGTGGGGTTCACGGCGGTTGGCATCGGCTCATGCATTTTCGTGCGGGACTTTCTCGCCGTGCGCGGACTGGCGGTCCTGCTGTTGCTGCTGGCCAAGTTCATGGTGGACACAGGCCGGCCGCATCTCGGCCAGTCTGCGTTTGTTCTGGTCATCCAAGTTTGGGCTTATGCGCTGGTCATTGCCGGCATTTGGTTCACCATCACGCCCTGGCGGTTGCGCGATTTCTTGAACTGGGCCACGGCCAGCGAGACGCGCGTCCGCGTCACCAGCGGCATCCGGCTGGCATTTGCCCTGTTCATTCTGGTGCTGGGATTCACGGTGTTCCGGGGGATGTAAGATGAATCTCGGCGATTTCCGCGAAGATTACCGGCGCGGCGCGCTGGACCGCGCGGCGCTGAACGGTAATCCGCTGGCACAATTTGAGTCCTGGTTTCACGCGGCTGCCGGGGATCAATCGCAAAGCCGCTGGCGCAAGATTGGAATTGCGCTCTTCAAACTCTGGAGTGCCGTGTGCAATCATCGCCCGGCCGACATCAACGCCATGACGCTCGCCACGGCGGATCAACATGGAAAACCCTCCACCCGCACCGTGCTGCTGAAATCCATGGACGAACGCGGCTTCATCTTTTTTACCAACTACGGCAGCCGCAAGGGCCGCGAACTGGCGGAAAACCCCAACGCGGCACTGACCTTTTTCTGGCCGGAACTGGAACGGCAGGTATGCGTGGCAGGCATGGTGACGAAACTACCGGAGGCGGAAACGGAAAAATATTTCAAGTCGCGACCGCGCGGAAGCCAGATTGGCGCCTGGGCCTCAAACCAAAGCGAAGTCATCCCCGATCGCGCCGCCCTGGAAACCCGATGGCGCGAGCTGGAAAAGAAATTTCCGGGTGACATACCTTTGCCGCCTAACTGGGGCGGCTTCATTTTGCGGCCGGAGCGAATCGAGTTCTGGCAGGGCCGGCCGAGCCGGTTGCACGATCGTTTCCTCTATTCACAGCAGGCCGATGGCACCTGGAAAATTGAACGGCTCTCCCCCTGAGCAGAACCGGGAAATTAAAACGGCAGCCCCGGGAAAACTTCCAAGGCTGCCGTTTGGTTTGTTCTGAATTGATTAGAATTTATAGGCAATGCCTGCGACAAGCTTGGCGTCATTCTTCAGGCGGCCAGCCGCCGGAATCCGGGTGTAAGAATCGTCCAAATAGGTTTTCAGGCTGAAAGATTTGGAGATGGAAGCCTCCACGCCGATCTCAAAGTTCACGACGTAATTATCCAGCTTGTCCACCTGCGGGAGCACCTCGACGCTCTGCCAAAGGCGGGCGCGATCGGTGAATTTATGCTCGAACCGCTCAGCCAGACGGGCCGTGACGAACGATTCGCTCTTGCTCCCAATGCGTTGAAATTCCTGCGCGGCACCGGCTTCCCCGGCGAGCGTCGTGTTGGCTTCCTTGATGAAGTAATAGCCCACACCGGGACCGATGGTGAAGCGATAATCCAGATCGGCAATGATGTCACGCAAAGCGTCCGCGCGGAGGTAGCCGTAAAACTTGTCGCTGAACAGATGATTCCACTGGCCATACGCCTTGTAGTTGTTCACGGTGTCCTTGGAATCCTGGGTGCCATAGGCGACCCCGCCACCGAAGGAATACTCGTTGTCCGGCGTCTTCTTGTCGGTCTGCAAATCTGTTGTGAACAGCATGGTTTCAGTGTTCCCACGCGTCAGCGTCAGTCCAGCGGAGACCGAACTGTTCCATGGATACTTGACTTCCGCCGACAGCGCCGGCGCGGTGCGGGACACGGCAGCATTTTGGGCCTGTGCCAGCCCGGGCATGGAAAAAACCGCCAGAATTCCGGCAGCAAACAGGACATTTCTGATTGGTTTCATAAATTAGTCGCATATGGAACCGGTTCTCCAGCACCAC
>JAJXXI010000008.1 GCA_021781185.1 bacterium | reverse complement strand
TTCCCAGCCACGCGGAATCGAGCAGCCATGCAAGTTCACCACCAAGTGCCGTTTCGCCGCCGCCTTCATCAATGCCTGTTGCGCGGCGATCGCTTCCTGTCGGTCCGAACACCAAAAATCCACTTTCACACCATCCACACCGGCGGCCACCATTTCATCCAATTTCGCACCACGGTTTTTGGCGTCATAAAAATCGGCCGCGTGCAACCAGGCCAGTGGTTTAACCCCTTCTGCTCGCGCATGAGCGGCGATGGACTTCAACCCCGGATTCCACCAGCCCGCATCAAACAGCGTATATTCCCAGCCCATCCTGGCAGCAAAATCGCTAAACTCATTAAACAACTTCGCGTCCGCCGGCCCGTCGGGATAGGACCACCACGCCCACGAAGCATGACCCGGTTTAATCCAGGAAGTATCCGCGATACGCGAAGGTGGCGCCAAATCCGTGACTAAAGTTTCGGTCGCAATATTTTTCGGAGACGCGCTCATCACAATCACCCGCCACGGCATCGTCCACGGCAACGGATAACGCGGCTCCGGACCAAATTTATTCGTGTAACCTTGCGTCGTTTCGTCCGCCAATGGAAAGGCGATGTGATACAAACCGCCATCGGAATCGGGTCCCAAATGACAGGCACAATACGAACCGTCCGTGCCCGACTCCGTCAATAACACCCAACTATTTGCTTGAGCCACTTGAAACAAGGCCGGAAACGCCCAGCCGACGGCGTGCTGACGCGAATTTGGCGGAGCTTCTCCGGGTTTCGTGTAAAAGTAAAAGTCTTCGTAAGCCGGTGTGTAAGGTCCGGCGGCATGAAACGGTTGCAACCAGCCATGCACATTTTCCGGCAAGGCAAACCCGGTTAATTCCTTCTCCGCAACGCGCACGGTCGTATTTGTCTCGGAAAAATGATAACGGAACGCCACGCCCTCATCGCTCGCCGCCAAATCCAGTTCCATGGACGCGCCATTCGAGTTGCAAAACGTGAGTTCTCTAAAATGCAGCAGGTGATTTACTTTCGGCTGCACACCGGCAAACAACTGATACTTTTCGCGTTTGAAATGCGCTTTGCCCGCATGACTTAAACTCAAGCCCACTTCAAAATCCTGATCATTGCACCGCAAGCCCAACGGTGATTTTTGGATGACGACTTTCCCGTCCCGCAAGGTCGCATAACTCAAACGGCCAGCTTCACTCAATGCCAGCGTAATTTCACATTTACCATCCGGTGAATATAATGACCAAACTTCAGTTCCGGTGGTATGCGAGGGACGGGCAATGGCCACAGAAGCCACCAACAAGCCCAAGATACAGAGTTGGAGTCTGGCTAAAAATTTCCGCAACATTGAAAAGTGCGTTTTCACTTCACACGGATCGAAGTTCAAACACGCAGGCTTGGAGGGCTTGGGAACACGCAGGCAAAACGCCATTGCGCATTATTTCCTCGCCAGTAAACGTTTTCCCCTCTTGCTCCATCACTGCCCGCCCGGGAGCAGGATTCAATTCATGGATCACATAACGCTTTTCTGCATCCAGTCCCCGCGGACAAACCGTTTTGTTGTCTCCATCTTTCAATTGAAATACAAACACCACCGCGCGAGATTTATCCTTCGCCACAAAATTCAGTGCTCCCCGATAGTTGTTATGCGGATCTTCCAGCCGATATAAATCGCCCTGCGAGGTCACATCGCGAATTTGTTTATACGCTTGAATCGCTCCCGCACAGATCGCCTTGTCCTGCGCCGACAATTTGGTGAGGTCCAGGTCCATCCCAAAGCGCGCGCTCATCGCCACACTGCACGCGAAGTGCATGGGCCGATTCCCCCAATGCGTCACGTGACTCGCAATCGCCATCGGCGGGAAGAAATAGGAGTAATCCCATTGCATCGGCACGCGGGCCACCGGATCGGTATTGTCACTCGGCCAGAATTCCTGGAAATATTTCAGCGCGCCATAATCCACCCGACCACCACCACCCGAACACAACATCATTTCCGTATTCGGGAAGGTCCTGGCGGTTTTGTCCATCAACGCATACAACGCCTGCACGTAATCAATCCACAAATCCGACTGCCGATCCGGCGCCAGATACGAAGAACCCGGCTGCGTGAGATAGCGGTTGCAATCCCACTTCGCATACGTGATGTCCGGCGTGCTTAAAATATTGCTGATGGCGTTCCATTCAAATTGCTGCACCGCTGGACGTGTCAGATCGAGCACGAGTTGATTGCGTTGCAATTCCAACGGTCGCTTTGGCTGGCGAATCACCCAATCCGGATGTTCGTGATACAGCACGCTGTTGGGATTCACCATTTCCGGTTCCATCCAAATGCCAAAACGCAGGCCATCTTTCACAGCCGCCTCTGCCAGCGGTGCCAGACCATGCGGAAAACGCTGTTTGTTCGGCTGCCAATCGCCTAAACCCGCGTCGTCATTCACGCGCGGATATTGGTTGCCAAACCAGCCGTCGTCCAAAAGAAACAATTCTGTGCCGATTTCCTTCGCTGGCGCGAACAAACTGGCAATACGGTCAAAATCAAAATCAAATCCGGTTGCCTCCCAGTTATTCAGAAGCACCGCTCGTGTTTTGTGGCCGTCGCGCATTCCGAAATCGCGGGCCCAGTCATGCAGTTTCCGGCTCATGTCGCCCAAGCCCTGATCGCTCCAGGCCCAGATCATTTCGGGTGTCGTGAACGTTTCATTCGGTTTCAAATGATATGCCGACATGAACGGGCTGATGCCACACACTGCACGAATTCCCGTCCCGTTGTCATCAAAAGCACATTGAAAGCTGCCCGACCAGGCGAGCGAACCCGCCAGCACTTCGCCGCTGGTTTCCGTCGCTTTACCATTCAGTGAGAGAATGAAGTTGGGATTTTGAAACTGATCCGCCCGCACG
>JAJXXI010000150.1 GCA_021781185.1 bacterium | reverse complement strand
TTCGTCAGCTATGGCAGCCGTGAGGTGGCCGGTGGCCGCGGGATGGGGGCCAATGGCAAGGCTGACGTGGCCGCGCTCAAGCTGGCCGGCATAAACAGCGTTTATTACGAATCACCCAACACCGCTCATGAATGGCAGTCATGGCGGCGCAGCCTTCATGAATTTGCGCCGTTGCTCTTCGAAGACCAACCCCTCCCGCCTGCCGTGGTGCAACCGACGTCGGAATCCCATGCCGTCGCACCTGTGCCCGCCGCAAGTGCGACGGTTGCCAGGGGTGTTCGGATCAACGCCGGCTCTGCCACGCCCTATACCGATGCCAATGGGAATCTCTGGCTGCCGGACCAGGGATTCGAGGGGGGCGATGTGATTGAACGTCCGGACCTGGCGATCACAAACACGACGCAGCACGAGCTCTACCGGTCGGAGCATTATGGCATGGACGCATTTGTATGGAAGATCCCCAACGGGAAGTATGAAGTGAAACTGCATTTCTGTGAAACCTATGAGGGAATCACCGGCCCGGGCGAACGGGTGTTTTCGTTTGAGGTGGAAGGCAAGGCGTTCAAGGATTTTGATGTCTGGAAAAAGGCCGGCGGGTTCGCCCGGGCTTATGTAGAGACAGTGCCCGTTGAGGTCACCAACGGCCAGCTCGACATCAAGTTCACACCCGGCATCGAAAATCCGCAGATCAACGCCATTGAGATTCTGCCGGCTGGCGGGCCGTCGAGTGCGGCGCTTGGTGGATTGCCGCCGGAACCGCACGCCATGTTCAGTCATCCAATCGTGTTGGCACCAGATGATAAGCCCGCTTTTCCTGATCCTCCTGCCGGATTTGATGTGAAACGCACGGGAATTCCCCACGGGCATTTGGAGATGATCGAATACGATTCAAAGACCGTCGGCACCACGCGCAAAATGGAGGTCTATACGCCGCCCGGTTATACGAAGGATAAAAAGTATCCGGTGCTCTACCTACTGCATGGCATTGGTGGCGATGAAACCGAGTGGGAACGTGCCTGTGCGTTCAATACCATTCTTGACAATCTCATTGCCGAAGGCAAAACCGTGCCGATGATCGTCGTTACGCCGAATGGCCGGGTACAAAAGAATGATCGCGCTGAGGGCAATGTTTTTGCCACCGCCCCGGCCTTCGCCAAGTTCGAGAGTGATCTGCTTGAGGATGTGATTCCCACGATTCAGTCGCGCTACAGCACTGATACCAACCCGGAAAATCGCGCCCTAGCCGGGCTTTCGATGGGTGCCGGGCAGTCGCTCAACTTCGGGCTGGCGCATCTGGACACCTTTGCCTGGATTGGTTCTTTTTCGGCGGCCCCCAACACCAAACCGCCGGCGGAACTGGTGCCCGATCCGGCTGCCGCGACGAAAAGCCTGAAGCTGCTCTGGCTATCGGGCGGCAACAAGGATGGTTTGCTGTTTATCAGCCAGGGCATTCACCGCTATTTGAAGGAAAAAGGCGTGCCGCATGTTTGGAACGTGGATGGTCATGGCCATGACCCGACGGAATGGAGAGATAATTTCTATTATTTCGCTCAACGACTTTTTCATTGAAAACTTCAATCCAGCCTTTCGCGTGAACAAAATTCCGCGAAGGCTATTGCGTAAAGAGATTTAAATTGATGGCGTCCGCCATGGCCCGGTAACCGGATGGATTCATGTGCAACCAATCGTTGGCGTAAGGGCCGGGATGATATTCAGGCTTGAATTTTTTGGGGTGAGCTGGATCGCGCACGGCCGCCGAGAAATCAATCAAGCCGTCGAAAATCGAATTCGTCCGGATCCATGCATTGACCTCCTCCCGGATGGCCTCGTGTTGAGGACTGTCGTAGAAGCTGTCGCCGAACGGCGTGATGGTGGCGCCGTAAACCCGGATGTTATTCGCGTGCGCCCTTTCCGCGAACTGTTTGTAGGCGGCAATCATGTTGGTGGAGAGCGTGTCTTCGCGTTTGCCGTGCGCGCCGCCAATATCGTTTACGCCGATAAAAACAATCACCCATTTGACACCACTTTTATCCAGCACATCGCGGTCGAATCGCTTTATTCCCGCCGGACCGAGGCCGCCAAAAATGGCGTTGCCGCCGATGCCCGTGTTGATGACGCTCACATGGGCGGTGGGCGCATTGGTGTGAAGACGCCACGCCAAATCATCGGGCCAGCGGTTGTTGCTGCCGATGGTTGATCCTCTGCCGTCCGTGATCGAATCCCCAAAGGTGACCACGGCTCCGTAACTGTCGTTCGCCATTACATCCACATCCTCGATGTTATACCAATGTTGTGTCTGGATCGCGCCGGCCATATTGTTGGAGGTGACGGCATTGCCGGCGAGAAGGTAAGATTTGCAGCGCGGGCTGGGATGGCCGGTGATGATGTTGCTCGAACACCGGCCGTAATAGACGGTGATGGCCAGATTTGTCAACGGCGGCAGATCAAATGCGACCGGATCCGACCAGACATCTTTGCCGGCGGGAATGGTAACAAATTCCGAACCGCCAAACTTCAAGGTCGTGTCGGTGGCGGGGTCAATCGTGCTGGAGACCATGACGCTCGGATTCAGCGCGATATGGACTGATTTCATTTCGACCGGGCTTTTCCCAAAAATATTGGAGAAATGAACGCGCAATTCCTTTCCGCCAATGCTCGAATGAACAATTTGGCGAAAGGTGTTGCCGGCAAGCCCCGGTGCCGGCGGAAGATTGCGCGGTTCGGTCAACTGGATGCCGCAACCCCAGGTGCCAACCCAGTGGCTGTCCGGGGTAAACGTGTTAGTCATGCCGCAATGGGCGGTGGCAGCGAAAAGACTTGTTGCGCACACCCAAATGAAAATTCTTTTTAGGTTCATGGGTCTATTTCAATTTAAAGAGTGTTCGTTCTGGCGACAGCTTGACGGCGGTCCGAAGTATGAAGCGGGCAATGGCGAATCATGGATGACGATTTTCTCAACCACAACCGTCGGATCCACCATGATGATGTTCAGCACGTGTTTGCCTGAAGAATTGATGGCCTGTGTGAAATGCATGACACGGGCATTGTTGGCGTCATTCAGATAATTTGCTCTGCCGAGAAAATCCTGATCTTTGTAGGTGGCCGGCGTGAATACGTTCAAAACTTGTGGCGGCTGATCGTCAATGGATACGGCGATTCCCAGTCCGCGGGTGGGAATCACGTCCAAAGTCGGACTGGTGATTAAATCCACCTCATATTTGCCGGGCTTGGCGAAATAGACCGGATATTCGAGACGCGGCGCCGGGTTGGGTGGCTGGATGGTGTCGGCCGTCACCGGGAATACTTCCATGGCGGCAGAAACGCGGCCATAGTCTGGAATTTTTTCCCAGCGCACGCCTCCGATGGGGACATTCTTTGTTGCATCCGAAGCGTCAAATGCAATTGGCCCGGCCAGGCCGCCGAAACATCCTTGCGCTTCATGCTGCTGTTCGGCAGTCGCCTTGATGGCCGTCACTTTCACGATCACCGGACCGCTGCTGCCGCTAATGGTAATGCTGCCTTGTGCCTGCCCGACCGGTGCCATGCTCCAGTCAATGTCCACCCACAGCCGCCGGTCCTGGCCGACGTAAGGCGCATTGGTCTCGGTGATATGAATCCACGGTTGGTCCGCGCTGGCTTTGAACTCGATCGGTTTGGTGCCCCGGGCAAATACATCAATGTAAGAACGATGCCGGGTGAGCGAGTCGAATGGAGGCAACGACGGTTCGCCGTCACCACCGGGCCACGCCTCGGAGGAACCGTCCACCGCCACCCCGAAGGCATTGGCAACCGGAAGGGTAAGCTCGGTGAGTCTGGGCATGGTATTCCGCTTGGGGGGTGCCCAACTGGTATAACCGATGTGGGTTTGATCCATCATGTGGTCCCATTTGCCGCCCGCGAGTTTCTTATTATAGTAATCGCTGAGGACCTGATCCTTCTTGAAAAGCCTCCGCACGAGTTCTCCCTCGGCGTTGGCGCTGGCGCGGCCTTGCTTGGCAAAAAGCGCGTTGCGTCCGGCAGCGATGTAAAGGTCGGTCAGGTTCGCGCATGCCTCGGTGGGATGAAGCACCAACTCGTAATAGGCGTCCTTTTGATCCTCCGGGATGATTTGATACAACTTTCCAGCCTGGTCGGCAATGTCATCCCACGCGGCGGAAACGCGTTCGGCCTCGCGGTAGTGAACCAGGCTGAACGTATTTGGTTTCAGCAGGTCCGGTTTACGATTGCCATTGTATTTGGCGTATTTGGCTACGATATCGGCAATTTCCGCGGCATGTTTCTGGCCGAACTCGCGCTCCGCCCAGCGCAGTTGATAATCGGCAATTTTATCCTTGGTCATGGCGTTGGGATTCCAAGCCATGCGGAGAAAAAATTCAATCGGAACTTCGAGCGGCTTGAGGTCGCCCACATTGGCGATCCAGATTCGCCGGGCGCCATATTGATAGGCGATATTCATCTGTTCCCAGATCTTCGGAAGCGGACTGCTGTTGAGCCATTGATAGGAGAACGGGCCGCCGTGCATGTCCATGTGAAAATAGATTCCGGCACCGCCGCTCCGTTTGCGTTCTTCGGGAGTGGGCACGCGGCGCAGATTCCCGACATTGTCGTCGGTGAAGAGCAGGGTCACGTCATCAGGCGGACGCAAGCCGGCGTCGTAATACTTCTGCACCTCGGTGAAAAGCGCCCAGAGTTGGGGGACTTTTGCCGGATCGGGATTGACGTATTTGGCGATGATCTTCCTTTGGTCGGCAATGATCTCTCCCAGCAGTTCCTTGTTCTTCTCAAAACTGCCGGCGTCGGGCATCGCCAAATCGCCATCCCCGCGCATGCCCATGGTGATGATGTTCTCGTATTTCCCGTTCCGCTTTAGTCCGTCCGTCCAAAATTCGTTCAGCCCCTGCTTATTGGTCAGGTAATTCCACTCACCGTTGCCATTTTCTTTTCTATGGTGATCCCATTCCGCCTGCGCACGCATCATCGGCTCGTGGTGCGAAGTGCCCATCACAATGCCGTATTCGTCGGCAACCTTCGGATCAAGTGGATCATCCTCGTTGAACGCCTTGCCCCACATGGCTGGCCAGAGATAATTGGCGCGCAGCCGCAACAGCAATTCGAACATGTGCGCATACATCTTGGAATTCACACCACCGAACTTCTCTCGCGTCCATCCGCCCAGACACGGCTCCTCGTCATTGATGAAGATGCCGCGATATTTTACGGCTGGCGGTCCCTGGACATAATCTCCGGGCTTGATGAAAAGCTCTTTGTGGTGCTGCGGCGGAACGTCCGCCCACCAATACCAGGGCGAAACGCCGATTTGTTCGGAGATTTCATAAATGCCGTAAATCGTCCCGCGCTTGTCGCTGCCGGCAATGACCAGCGCCTGATCAATCCCCGGCAATGGGTTGGCAATCGTGGTGATGATGAAAGATTCCCATTTTCCGGAGATGGCATTCGCGCTGAGTTTGCCAGACTTTACCAGGCCATCAATGATTGGACTCTTGCCCAAGGTTCCGATGAGGACGGCGAACTTACCAGCCGGAGCGCCGTTAGTGGTAAGAATCGGCGTGATTCCTGTGACGCGATTCATATCGTCCCGGAGGTCTCCTGCCGCACGCAATACGCCCGCCCAGTCTGCCGGCGCAGCGAACAGAGACGCAGCCTGGTTGTGCTGCACCAGCGGAAAACTGCCGGGGCTTGCTTTCTCGGAAGCGATCTTGGTTAGAAGTGCAAGGCTCGGACCGGCATGGACGGAGACGCTGACTGACATTAGGGCCAAGGCCAAAAGCAACACCGCGCTGATGTTTTTCAGGAGTAAATTCATTTCAATGGTTTCTTTGGTTTGTTGATTTGATCTGGCGTCGTCAAGTTAGCGATGAAAGCTTTCCGGAGGCCCAAGATAGCTGGGTTTGACGCCGCCGGCATTGACGACGATTTTTTCCAGAACCACGCCGGGATCCACCATCCAGATTTTCAAGGTGTGGTAGCCGGGTGCCTTGATAGTGAGCATGGACTCGACCTTGTGGCAGCTATCCTTTACGGATTCCGACCACTTGGGATTGGTGTAGAAGCCTTCAAAGATTTTGGGGACAATCGTGATCTCCTGCGGGGCTTCGTCGTCGAATGCAATCGCGTAGCGAATCGGTCGTCCGGGCATGAAACTCAACGTTGGTCCAACGATGGATTCCACGTCAATTTTTCCGGTGCTGAACAAATACATCCGGTATTCGAGGCTCGGTGAATCTTTTCCGGGGGTCGCAAGCACTTCCGCAGGCCCCTCGGCGCGCATCCCGGAATCCGTGCGACCGTAATTCTGGATTTCGACCCAACGGTTTGAGCCGGCATCTGTTTTCTTCGTGTAATGTGCCGCTTCAATGGAAACGTAACCATCGCCCTCCGCAAAACCACGCAGCGAATCACGTGTCGGCTCGGTCGGGTGGAATGCGTTCACATTCACAACTACCTCACCGCCCGCACCTGTGAGCTTCACGGTGCCGCAGGCCGTGCCGGTCGGAGTCTTGCTCCAATCCACGCTGACCCAAAGGCGTTTGTCTTTTTCAATCGAGCCGCTCGTGTCGCGTAAAACGATCCACGGCGCGCTCGCGGTGGCGGTAAAATCAAAATTCGATTTGCCCTTGTTGAAAACGTCAACGAAATATTTCTGCTGGTTGAGTGAGTCAAACTGCGGCAGCGAAATATCGCCATTGGTCACGGTCGCGGTTGAATTTTCCACCGCAACGCCCATTGTGGCCGTATCCGGCACTTGGATCTCCCGCAAGCGAACCGCTCTCAGGCTGTTCCGCCGTGGCTCTGCCCAACTGGTGTAGCCAATGAACGGCTGGTCCATGAAATGATTCCATTTGCCGTTCAGAAAATCGTGATTGAAATAACTCATCAAATTCGTTTCCGCCGCGAACAGCGAACGCGTTTTCTCCGCGTAATCGTTCGAGCTGGCGCGGCCCTGGCTGGCATATAACTCGTCCTTTGCGGCGGCCAGATACATTTTGTTCAATTGCGCCGAAGCTTTGGTCGGAAACAAAACCAGTTCGTAAAACGCGGCACGCTCGGCCTCCGGCAGCTCGTCGGAAATGGCCTGCGCCTTCGCGGCGATGGCGTCGTAATCGGCGACGACATTTTCAAATTCGTTGTAATTCACCAGGCTGTAAGTGTCCGGTGTGAGCAACTCCGGTTTGCGCCGGCCGTTGAATTTGGTGTATTGGTTCAGGATGTCCGCTATTTCACTGGCGTGTTCCGGGCCAAATTGTTGTTCCGCCCACAGCCGCGTGTATTCGTCGAGGTTGTCATTCTTCAGGCGGTCCGAGTCCCACGCGAGGCTCATGAAAAATTGCAACGGCAATTCGTAACCCTTGAAATGGCCGACGTTTACGATCCATACCCGGTCCGCGCCATATTGCTTGGCCAGCGACATTTGATCCCAAATTTTGGAGATGGGGTCTGTGTTAATCCATTTGTAACAACGCGGCGCACCGACATAATCGAGATGATAATAAATGCCCGCTCCACCGCTGCGCTTCCGCTCCTTGGCGGTGGGCAACCGGCGGACATTGCCCCAATTGTCGTCGGCCCACAACAGCGTCACGTCGTCCGGCACGCGCATTCCGGCGTCGTCGTAATCCATGACTTCTTTGTAGAGACACCAAACTTGCGGCACTTTGGTGAGGTCTGGATTGACAACGTCAGCGAGGATGCTGCGCTGATCGGACACAATTTTTTCGAGCAACTTCATGTTTGTTCCCGGGCCGCCAGGAGCCATCGGGGTGTCATTCGCGCCGCGCAAGCCGATGGTGACTAAATTTTCGTAATTTTTATTTCGCTCAATGCCTTCCCGCCAGAAATTGGAAACGACATCCGGGTGTTTGGCATAATTCCAACTGCCAATGGTTCTGGCATAACGCCGGTCCCATTCCTGCTGTGACCGCATCATCGGTTCCTGGTGCGACGCTCCCATGACAATGCCGTATTCATCGGCCAGCACCGGATTGTTCGTGTCGTCCTCGTTGAAGGCATTGCTCCACATCGCCGGCCAGAGATAATTGGCGCGGAGGCGGAGCATCACCTCGAACAGGTTGGTGTAAAAACCGCGCCCGTAATTTGCCGCCCACGAATGTCCGGGAACACTGCCGTATTTTTCGCGAACCCAGCCAGTCAAATCGGGCGCTTCATCATTGATGAAGATGCCACGATATTTTACCGACGGCGGTCCTTGGACATACGTTCCGGGCTTGATGAAAAGCTCTTTGTGGTGCTGCGGCGGAACGTCCGCCCACCAATACCAGGGCGAAACACCGATCTGCTCGGAGATTTCGTAAATGCCGTAAATCGTCCCGCGCTTGTCACTGCCGGCAATGACCAGCGCCCGATCAATTCCCGGCAAAGGCTTGGAGATTGTCATGATGATGAACGACTCCCATTTGCCGGAGATGGCGTCGGGGTTAAGCTTGCCGGACTTGACCAAGCCATCAATGATCGGGCTCTTGCCCAGCGTTCCGATAAGAACGGCGAATTTCCCAGCCGGACTGCCATTGGTCGTGAGAACGGGTGTGACGCCCGTGACGCGATTCACATCATCACGGAGATCTCCCGCCGCATGCAAAACGCCCCACCAGTCCGACGATGCGGCATACAGAGGTGCTGCCTGCTGATTCTGCACAAGGGGAAAACTGCCGGCGCTTTCCTGTGCGGAGAAAATGTTTGTTTCGAGTCCAAGGCTCGGCGTCGCCTTGGAGGGAAGGATTGAGATGATCACTGCAACGACTGAAATTAAACTAGTCGTCATTAGCCTTGTTTTATTGACAGCGATTTCATGTGAACTGGTTTCCATTTTTGGGAGAACAAAAAGGAGACCTAACGATGGAAGCTTTCTGGTGGGCCAAGGTAACTCGGCTTCACGCCGCCGGCATTGACGACAATTTTTTCAACCACGACGCCGGGATCCACCATCCAGATTTTCAAGGTGTGATAACCGGGAGTCCCAATGGTGTGGGTTGAAAGGACATGGCGGCAGTTGTTCATTACCGATTGCTCCCATTCACGATTGCCATTGCCCGCGTTGAAATTGGCGGGAACAATGGTCACCACCTGTGGGGCTTCGTCGTCAAAGGAAACGGCGTAACGCAACGGCCGGCCGGGAATAAAATTCAGCGTCGGGCCCACGGTTGAATTCACTTGAACCCGGCCCGTGTTGAATAAATACATTTTGTATTCAAGGCAGGGCGAATCTTTCCCCGGGGTGACCTGGGTGTAGGCCGGGCCGGAGGCGCGCATGCCGGACAACGTCCTTCCGTAATCCGGAATCGTGACCCAGCGGTTCGAGCCGGCACCCATATTTTGCGTGTAATGAGCCGCCTCCATCGAGACGTAGCCGTCCCCTTCGGCAAATCCTTGCAACGATTCGCGGGTGGGCTGGGAAGGTTTAAATTCAGCCGCGTTCACCACGACTTCATTGCCTGTGCCGGTCAACTTGATGTTGGCGTTGTGGATGCCATCCGGAGCTTTGCTCCAGTCCACACTCACCCAAATACGTTTATCTTTTTCAACGATTCCCGAAGTGGCGCTCAAGGTTATCCATGACGAATCGGTGGAGACGGCAAATTGAAATGGCGTGCTTCCGCGATTGAAAACATCCACGTAAAAGCTCTGTTGATTGAACACATCAAACTCTGGCAGGGAAAGTTCCCCGTTGGTGGCCGCCGTTGCTGAATTTTCCACCGCCACGCCCATGTTCGCATTTTCGGGAATCTTTATCTCCGTGAGCTTGATGGCATCCAAATTGTTTTGCCTTGGACCATCCCATCCTTTGTAGCCAATGAAAGTTTGATCCATGAAATGATCCCACTTGCCACCGGCAAAGGTGTGGTTGAAATAGGTCATCAGGTTGGTTTCTGCCGCAAACAACTCGTGGGTCTTGGCGGCGTAATCATTGGCACTGGCGCGACCCTGCCTGGCGTAAAGCGCATTCTTCGCCGCCGCCAGATACATGGCGTTCAATTGCGCGCAGGCCTTGGTTGGAAACAAAACCAGTTCATAAAATGCATCGCGGCTTGCGGGAGGAAGTTCCTGGCTGATTTTTTCCGCCTGGACCGCAAGCGATTCGTAGTCGGCACCAACCTTCTCAAACTCATTGTAATCCACCAGGCTGTATGTTTTTGCATCCAGCAATTCCGGTTTGCGGCGACCGTTGTATTTGAGATATTGCGTCAGGATATCCGCGATTTGCACGGCATATTTTGGCCCAAATTGCTGTTCGGCCCAAAGACGAGGGTATTGATCCAAATCTTTGCTGGTCCAGCGTGACGTGTTCCAGGCCAGATCCATGAAAAATTCCAAGGGATATTCATATCCCTTAAAGTGCCCAACATTGACGATCCAGATCCGGTCCGCACCGTATTGTTTGGCGAGGGAAAATTGATCCCAGATTTTCGGAATGGGATCCGTGTTGATCCATTGATAATTACGTGGCCCGCCGTGGTAGTCGAAGTGATAATAAATTCCCGCGCCACCGCTGCGTTGGCGTTCATCTTGAGCGGGAAGGCGGCGGATGTTTCCCCAGTTGTCATCCGGCCAGAGGATGGTGACATCGTCCGGCGGGCGCAAACCTTCGTTGTAATAATCCAAGACTTCCTTGTAAGGGCACCACAGTTGGGTAACTTTTGTAAGATCGGGATTCATTTCTTCCGCCAGAATTTTTCGCTGAACACCGATGATTTCGCCGGTCAAATCCCTGCCAATAGGATGCCCGGTGTCATTTTCCGCCCGCAAACCCAGTGTGATGATGCTTTCGTAATTCTTGTTTCGGCGGATTCCGTCGCGCCAGAATTGGATCAGCGTCGGGCGTTGATTGGTATCGTTCCAATTCCAGCGGCCATATTGTCTGCCCGGACCGCGATCCCACTCCTGTTGCGCCCGAAGCATCGGTTCCTGATGCGACGTTCCCATCACGATGCCATACTCATCGGCGAGGCGTGCGTTTTCGGGATCGTCCTCATTGAAGGCGTTTCCCCACATTGCCGGCCAGAGATAGTTGGCACGCAGGCGCAGCATCAATTCAAATAGATTGGTATAAAAGCCGCGGCCATAATTTGAAATCCAGGGCTTTCCGGGAACGGAGCCGTATTTCTCACGAACCCATCCGGACAAATCCGGTGCCTCATCATTCAGAAAAATGCCGCGATATTTTACGGAAGGCGGTCCTTGGACATATTTGCCCGCCTTTACAAAAAGTTCATCCTGGTGTTTCGGTGGCACATCGGCCCACCAATACCATGGTGAAACACCGATTTGCTCCGACAAATCGTAGATGCCATAAATCGTCCCGCGTTTGTCACTGCCGCAAATCACCAAAGCCTGATCCACTCCGGGAAAGGGCTGCTTGACCACTTGCAGGAAAAAGGATTCCCATTTGCCGGCAATGCCCGACACATCAATTTTCTTTTCACGGATCAGGGCATCAATTCTCCGGTTTTTGCCAATCGTCCCGATGATCACGACATTTGTCCCGCCGAGTGCCGGCTGGTGGGCGATGTGGGGACGTTGACCCGTGACCCGCTTTACATCTTCTGCCAGATCAACGGCGGCTCGAACAACGCCTGGCCAGTCGTTGGTTTCCACCGCGATCGGTGCAGGTGTTTTGTAAAACAGCGGGAATGCGTCAGATGTGAATTTGGTTTCAACGAATCCGGCTTCGCCCATGGCAAAAGCCGTTTGTCCGGGCAGGCGCGACATCAATTGCAGAAAGACGCTAATGCTGAATAGAATTCGGAATA
>JAJXXI010000619.1 GCA_021781185.1 bacterium | reverse complement strand
GGCCTCACGCAAAGGCCGCAAAGGCCGCAAAGGTGAATTGAGAATGTGGATTTTGGAGTTACCGGGCGATTCCGTCGGTTCAATGAAGTTGTGTTCATTTTCCTTTGCGTTCTTCGCGTCCTTTGCGTGAGGCAATACTTGCTCTTTCATTTCAATCCGATCGCAAACTTTTTGAGGTAGGCGTTCGGCTCGTGCGCGTCGAACTCGATGCCGTCAATGAAATCCGATGTCGGCGGTTTGTAGCCGTCGGTCTTGGGAACTTCAGCCGCATCGAGCTTGCCTTCCTTGACCAATTCGTTGGCGGCTTCCAGATAGATGTCCGGGCGATAAACCTTCTTCGCCGTCTCCGCATACCAGGCGTCCGGCTTGGACTCGGAAATCTGGCCCCAGCGGCGCATCTGCGTCAGAAACCAGATGCAATCGCTGTAATACGGATAGGTGGCGTTGTAGCGGAAAAAGACGTTGAAATCCGGCACCGCGCGCGTGTCGCCGGGGAAATACTCCCAGGTGCCGGTCATCGAATTGGCAATGACTTTGTAATCGGCCCCGACGTATTGCGGCTCCGACAGAATCCGACACGCCTCCTGGCGGTGTTCCGGACTGGCGTCGAGCCACTGGCCCGCGCGGATGAGCGCCTTGATCACGGCGAGGTGGGTCTTGGGATATTTCGCGGCCCACGCGGCGGTGACGCCGAAAACTTTTTCAGGATTGTTCTTCCAGATTTCATAATCCGTCACCACGGAAACGCCGATGCCGCGCAGCACGGCCTGCTGGTTCCACGGTTCGCCGACGCAATAGCCTTGAATCGTGCCCTGCGCCAGCGTCGCCGGCATTTGCGGCGGCGGGGTCACCGAAAGCAGCACGTCGCCGCCGCTGGTGCCGTTGATGTCCGTCGGCGTGTAGTAACCGGGGTTGATGCCGCCCGCGGCGAGCCAGTAGCGGAGATAGTAATTGTGCGTGGAAACCGGGAACACCATGCCCAGCCGCAGCGGCGTGCCGTTGGCCATGTATTGCTGCACGATGGGCTTAAGCGTGTCCGCCTTGATCGGGCGCGGAGGATGGTCGCCTTTCAGCGCGGGATTCGCCGCCACCATCTGCTTCCAGATGTCCTTGGAAACGGTGATGCCGTTGCCGTTGAGGTCCATGCTGAACGCGGTGATGATGTGCGCCTTGGTGCCGAAGCCGATTGTCGCAGCGATGGGCTGGCCGGCGAGCATGTGCGCGCCGTCCAACTCGCCGGAAATCACACGATCAAGGAGAATCTTCCAGTTGGCCTGCGCTTCCAGTGTCACGTTCAGTCCCTCGTCATCGAAAAATCCCTTTTCCTTGGCGATGACCAGCGGGGCGCAGTCGGTCAGCTTGATGAAGCCGAACTTGAGGTCGGTTTTTTCCAGGCCGGCCGCGCCGGCGGCCGCCGGCTGGCACCAGGCCAAAACCGCGAGCAGGAGAACGGCCGCGCTGGATTTGAGGAATGGCCGGCGCGTGGCGCGCGGATTTGAATCAGAACAACGAGGGGAATTCATTTGATGGTTTTTGACTGGAGGTTGGTCGAATGGAATTTGAACGGGTTCACGCCCGGACCAGGCTTTCCGTTGCGGCGGCGGGAGCCACGGTTTCAGCCTTCGCCTCCGCCGGCTTGTAGGTCCAGTAGAGGAACAGCCTGGTGAACAGGAATCCGCCGATGAGATTGCCGAGCGTCACCGGGAGCTGGTTCCAAATCCACCAGTCGGCCAGCGAGACCTTCGCGCCGAACATCATGCCGGTGGGAATCACGAACATGTTGACCACCGCGTGCTCGAAGCCTTGCGCGAAAAAGGTCAGGATCGGCAGCCACATGGCGATGATTTTGCCGACCGTGGATTGCGAGGTCATCGCCATCACCACGCCGAGGCAGACCATCCAGTTGCAGAGAATGCCCTTGGCCACGGCCGTGATCATGCCGGCGAAGCCATGCACGGCGAACCCGTGCGTTTTGGCCTCGGCGACGGCGGCGATTTTCAGCGCGATGCCCGAAGGCGCGTCGCTGCCGCAGTTGGTCAGGGCCGCGTAAAGCAGCACGCCGTATAGCACGCTGCCAATGAGGTTGCCGATATAAACCCAGGTCAAGTTGGCCAGCACGGTTGGCCACTGGCGGCGGCCGTTGACGCCGGCGAGCATCACCACGGCGAAATTGCCGGTGACCAGTTCCAGCCCCAGCAGCACGATCATCACAAAGCCGACGGGGAAAACGAGTGCGCCGACCAGCGGCACGCCCGTCTGCGCGGCGGCGGTGAAGGCGAGGCTGGTGGCAAAGCCCAGCAATGCGCCGGACAGCAGGCCGCGAATCAGCAGGTCTTTGACGGACAATCCGGCCTTGGTGTCGCCCGCGGCGACCATGGCCTTCACGACTTCGATGGGTTTGACGTAGTCCATAGTTTTGTTTGGTTGGTGTGGTTGGTTTTGGTTTGGCGACAAGGTCAACTGGCCAGCGGTGCCGGCAGGAGGGAAACCCCGAAGGCACGCGGAGAACAAACCGGATCCGGCTGGGCGGTTGCCGGTTTTTCCGGCTGGCTGTCGCGCCGCTGGCTGGCCTGCCCGAACAGGTCCGGGCGGAAGCAGTTCTGAACAAAGGCAAAGTTGAGCGTCCCCGGATTGGGGCACAGACCGCTGGCCCGCACGAGTTGCCACGCCCACGCCGCCTTGTCGCCCGAAGGATTGTTTGCGTCTTCACGGTGAAAAACGCAGAAATCGTCAATGTGTCGCACCAGGCTGCGGCCGCAGTCAAGCTGGCCGGCGAGTCCACGTTTCAAAATTTCCACCGGCACGCCGACGAATTCCGGACGGGCCAGCTTGGTGGCGACGCGCGCACGGTTTTCCGGTTGGGCACAAAATTCGCATGCTTCCAGCAACGCGGACACCAGCGCGAG
>JAJXXI010000249.1 GCA_021781185.1 bacterium | reverse complement strand
GTTTCACTGGTCCGCAGATCCGCAAGTTTTACAAGACCGAGCCGAAAGCCTACGAAAAAACCGCGAGCATCGCGCTCGTCAGCTCGTTCATGGCCTCGCTGCTGGCCGGCACCATCGCGCCGATTGATTACGGTGACGGCGCGGGGATGAACCTCATGGACATCCGGAAAAAAATCTGGAACCACGACGCGCTTAAGGCCACCGCGCCGGGCCTCGTCAAGAAGCTGCCGCCGCTCGCGGATTCCGGCCGTGTCATCGGCCCGGTGAGCGCCTATTTCGTCCGCAAATACGGCCTCAATCCCGAGGCGGTCGCCACGGTCTGGACCGGTGATAACCCCGCCAGCGTCGTCGGCCTCGGCCTCACCAAGCCCGGCCAGGTGGCCATCAGTCTGGGCACCAGCGACACCTTTTTCGGCACCATGCAGAAATGCCTGACCGACGAAAACGGCGAAGGCCATGTCTTCGGCTCCCCCGCCGGCGATTACATGACGCTCATCTGTTTCAAGAACGGCTCGCTCGCCCGCGAAAAAATCCGCGAACACTACAAGATTGCCGACTGGAAAAAATTCGGCGAACTCGTCGCCTCGGTTCCGCCCGGCAACCATGACGCCGTCCTGCTCCCGTGGTTTGAGGCGGAAATTGTCCCCCGCGTGAACCGGCCCGGAATCCGGCGCTTCAACCTGGATGAAAAGGATGTGGCCGCAAACTGCCGCGCGATTTTCGAGGCGCAAATGATCTCCATGCGGCTGCATTCCCAGTGGATGCAGGTCGCCCCGGCGCAGATTTGCGCCACCGGCGGCGCCGCCAACGACCGCGCCTTGTTGCAGGTGATGGCCGACGTGATGAACTGCCGGGTGGTGCGCATTGAAGTTTCCAAAAGCGCCGCGCTCGGTGCCGCGTTGCAGGCGGCCCATGGCTGGCTGGTGGCGGCCGGCAAGCCGGCGAAATGGGACAAGCTCGTTGCCGATTTTACCCGGCCCGTGCCCGGCAGCGAAATTCTGCCCGACAAAAAAGCCGTGAAAGTTTACGACCAACTGCTGGAAAAATACGCCGCCTGTGAAGCGGACGCGCTGGATTCACTCTGAGCCGCCGTCCCAGGCGAACGATCCGCCCTTCGGAATTCTCACGAACTTGGTCGTCCGGCCGTAGCGCAGGCGGCACGGGTTGCCGTTCAGCGAATGAATCGTGGCAGTGGTCAGGTTGCCGTTCTTCCAGGCGATATCCACTTCAAAACCGCCGCGTGCCCGGAGCCCGGTCACGCTGCCGTTTGGCCAGGCTTTTGGCAGCGCGGGCAGAATCTGGATTTCATGATTCTGGCTTTGCAGCAGCATTTCGGCGATACCGGAGGCACCGCCAAAATTGCCGTCTATCTGAAAGGGCGGATGCGCGTCAAACATGTCGGGATACGTTCGTGCCGGGCTCAACAAAAATTCCAAGATTTTAAACGCGTGGTCGCCGTCGTGCAGGCGCGCCCACAAATTGATGCGCCAGGCGGTGGCCCAGCCGGTCGCCTGATCGCCGCGAATCTCCAGCGATTTTTTGGCGGCGGCAGCCAGGTCGGGCGTGGTGTTCACGTCAATCTGCGCGCTGGGAAACAAGCCGTAGAGATGCGAGACGTGGCGGTGATGCAGGTCTTTGGCCTGCAAGTCCCAATCCTTCAGCCATTCCTGCAATTGTCCGGCGTGACCGATCTGCAACGGTGCCAGCCGGGTGCGCGTGTCGGCCAGTTGCTGGCGAAACGCCTTGTCCCGGCCGAGGATTTCGCCGGCGCGGATGCAGTTGTCAAACAGGTCGCGCAGGATTTCCAGATCCATCGTCGGGCCAGCGCAGATGCTGGTATGGCCTTCCGGGTGGACGTTTTCCGGCGACAGCGACGGGCAGGTGACCAGCCAGTGATTCGTGGGATCCTCCACGAGCGTATCCAGAAAAAATTGAGCCGCGCCTTTCATGGCGGGATAGATTTTTTCCAACTGCCGCCGGTCGCCGGTAAACCGGCAGTTGTCAAAGAGCTGGTTGCAGAGCCACGCGCCGCCCATCGGCCACATGCCCCACATCGGCCCGTCCACCGGCGCGGTTGCGCGCCAGAGATCCGTGTTGTGATGGGCTACCCAGCCGCGCGCCCCATACATCACCCGGGCGGTGCGGGCACCAGTCGCGGCCATTTCCAGCACCATCTGTGTGAGCGGCTCGGTGCATTCATCGAGGTTGGCGACCTCGGCGGGCCAGTAATTCATCTCGGTGTTGATGTTGATGGTGTATTTGCCGTCCCACGGCGGTGTCATGGAATCATTCCACAACCCCTGCAAGTTGGCGGGCTGGCCGCCGGGCCGCGAGCAACTGATGAGCAGATACCGCGCGAATTGAAAATAAAGCGCAGCCAGTTGCGGATCGTTCCCGTCGGCAAAATGCGCAATGCGTGCATCGGTCGGCAGCCTGATGGCCTCCGTCTGCCCCAGATTCAACTTCACGCGATCAAACAATCTCTGATAGTCGGCGATGTGCGCGTTCAACAGTTGGTCATAGGGCTTGGACGCAGCGGCGGCGATCTGGCCTTTCACGATGCTACCGGGGTGACCATTCACGTCGTGGTAATTTTTATAACTGGTCGCGGCGGCGATGAGCAGCGTGACGGAGTCGGCATGGGTGATGGAAATCGTGCCGGCATCCGCGGAAATCTCGCCGCCCTGCGGCAGCACCCGGACAAGCGCCTGGAATTTCAATGCGCCCCGGATGCCGTGCGCCGCGCCATTGGTCCCGATGAGGAAAAGGGTGTTATTTTTTCCGATCTGCACGGAGGCCGATTGCGGCGTGGTCATTCCCACCCTGAACGCAATTTGTCCCGGCTGGCTCGCCGTGAGGCGGATGACGATGACCTGATCCACCGCGCTCGCGAACATCTGCCGCTTG
>JAJXXI010000479.1 GCA_021781185.1 bacterium | reverse complement strand
ATCTTGCAGATTCACGTTTCATGCATCCCCCGTCACGCCCGCGGATGAAACTTCCGGTGGATCTCCCGCAGCCGGTTGCCGGTGACATGCGTGTAAATCTCCGTGGTGCTGATGCTCGCGTGGCCGAGCAGTTCCTGGATCACGCGCAGATCCGCGCCATGCTCCAGCAGATGCGTGGCAAAGCTGTGCCGCAGCATGTGCGGTGTGATGTTGCGCTCCACGCCCGCCCGTTTCACGCGATTCTTGATGCGCAGCCAGAGCGTCACCGCCGCGAACGGCGTGCCGCGCCTGGTGAGAAAAACATTCGCCGGCGATTTAGGGGTGATCAGCTTCGGTCGCCCGGCTTCGATGAAACGATTCAACGCCTCCACCGCCTTGCGGCCCACCGGCACGACGCGTTCCTTGTTGCCCTTGCCAATGACATTGATGAATCCGGCATCAAGATGGAGCTGTTCCAGCCGCAGGTTTTTCAACTCGGACAAGCGCAAGCCGGAAGCGTAAGCCAGCTCCAGAATCGCCTGGTCACACAAGCTTTCTGCCGTTTCGGCTGATTCCGGTGCGAGCAACTTGGCGATTTCGTCGTTGCTCAACGCCTTGGGCAGACGTTTCCAGCGGCGTGGCAGCGAAAGATTTTCCGCGATGTTCGCCGGCAGGATTTTCTCGTTCTCGGCAAACTTATAAAATGCCCGCAGCGCGGCAATTTCCAGATACACACTCTCACCACTCAACCGTTTCGTCGAAGTGTGGCGGGGCAGGCGTCCCAACGAGCCGTCGTCATCACGCCCCAAGTCGTTGGCGGCTCGCGAGGACGCTCGCCCCGCCGGCAGCAAATTCCGGGCGCGCTCGTGCTGCAGGAACGCCATCAGATGTTTCAACTCCACGTCGTGCCAGTTGCGAAGACCTTGCCCCTCCGCCCACGTCACGAACTTGCCGAGCAACGCGGCGTAAGTTTTCGCCGTGTTGTCGGACTGCCCGCGTTCGTGGCGCAGGTATTGCAGAAAATCTTCGACGAGGTTTTGCACGCCCAAAGCATAACCAAACCGGCACGCCGCCCGCACGACCAAAGACGATCACCGGTTCAACGGTCGCCGACTTATAGCTTGGTTTTTGGTGTTTGCCTTTTACAATCCGCATCATGCCAAAGAAGGTTTCCAGACTTGCGATCAAGCCCAAGCTCATAGCGAAAAAATTTCTTTCGCAGCGTAAGAGTTTTGCCGCCCGCTTTGCTGCCGCGCCGCGCAACCACACCAGGCTGAAACAGACGGCCTTGAAGCGGGTGAAACGCTGGGAATATTTCAGTGCGCCTGCGCGCAACCTCAATCCCGGTTATTTTTTCATGGAACACAACCTTGATGGTGCTTTTCTGGACGTCCGACCGGGGCGCAAGTTAAGCGGCAAGCCCGCATTGAGGGGCAAGATGGTCAGGCACGGCTTGGACAAAGATGGCAACTTGCACGTCATCGAACACGCGGATGGGTCAGAAGAATTCTGGCAATATTTTGACGACCGCATCGAAGCCGTGGTTTATGAAAAAGACCGCCCGCCGTCCTTGCAAATTCTCTGGCCCGCCGCCGGGCGTCCCGAAGCCGTGATATTTTACAGTCAGGGGGCAAGGACGCTACGGGTTTATGTTTACGACGAATCGGGCCAGCTTGGCCACGTGGTCGAAGGCAAGTGGTATGACGAGAAAGCGCCCGGACAGATTGATTTGAGGGAGGTCTGGCCCGAACACGCAAAACGATTCGCGTTGCACACCGGCCAAAAGACGCCTTCGCCGAAACCGAAAAATCCGGTGCCGATTCTCAACTTACAACAAGAACTGCCTGAAACGGCCGCTTTTTTGGAAAGGGCGATCGGTCAATTCGCCGAACGGCAGAAGAAAAGAACGCGCCGGATTGCGCCCGTCTGTGCCATCGGCATCCAGTTCCGCCACTACGACCACGAGGCCGTTCCGGAATTCCTCGTCAGCTTCGACACACGGGACCGGTTTGAAAACGACGGCACCTGGACGCACCAGTTCACCGCCGCACTCAAACGGCCCAGCTGGAAAAAGTATTGTGCCGCTGAATCACAGGGCGATGACAATCAAATGCTCGTTGACGCCGCTGGTAAAAAACATTGGATTGACGACCGGAGCCAGCCGCTGCGCTGGTTTGGCGGAATGCTCGGACAGGCGCTTTTGACCGCCAGCGGCACAGCTGCCTTCAAAGCCCTGGCGAAAACCCGGCACTGCAAACTGCTGGTGCATGACGTGGATTTCGCGTTTCACTGGCAACGCTGACGGATCAATCGCCCAAAAACCTACAGCTTTTTCCCCGTCAACCGCTCGTAGGACTCCAGATATTTAGCGGCAGTCTTGGCGACGACGTCTTCCGGCAGCGTCGGCCCGGGCGGGGTTTTGTCCCACGTCAGTGTTTCGAGGTAGTCGCGGACGAATTGTTTGTCGAAGCTCGGCTGGCCTTTGCCGGGCGCATATTGGTCGGCGGGCCAGAAACGCGAGGAATCCGGCGTCAGCACTTCGTCAATCAGGATGAGCTTGCCCTCGAACAGACCGAACTCGAATTTCGTGTCGGCGATGATAATGCCGCGCTGGCGGGCGTAATCGCGCCCGGCTTTGTAGATCATCAGGCTCAAATCGCGCGCTTGCGTGGCGAGTTCGGTGCCCACAATCTTGCAGGCCTGCTCAAAGTTGATGTTTTCATCGTGACCTTCCTCGGCCTTGGTGGACGGCGTGAAAATCGGTTCGGGCAGTTCCGAGGAATCAACCAACCCGGCGGGCAGGTGGATGCCGCAGACGGTCTGTGATTTCTTGTATTCCTTCAGACCGCTGCCGGAAAGGTAGCCGCGCACGATGCATTCGATGGCGAGCGGCTTGGCTTTTTTCACGATCATCGAACGCTTCGCCAGT
>JAJXXI010000027.1 GCA_021781185.1 bacterium | reverse complement strand
AATTCCACCGCCCGCTTCCGCCGGTCCGTTTCAAATCTCGAAGTTCGGCTTGCCTGTTTCCGCCTCCTTGATCCGGCCAAATTGCAGCTTCTCCCAGACGCGTTCGTGGACGTAATACAGGCCGACCTTGGTAAACAGCTCCACGCCGCTGATGGTGAGCGCCCATTTCAATTTCCCGGTAATCAGATAGGAAATCATCAGCGTATCCACGCTGCCAGTGACCCGCCAGGAGACGGCTTTAACGAGACTGCGGTAATGTTTGTCGGCCATGGCGCAAAACGATAGGGAGGTGGGTTACAGAGTCAAACAAAGTTAACTGACATGGTTAAATCGAATAATCCTCGGCGAAAACGCGGAGGTTTTTCAGCGCCACAAAAACCGTTTCACCCGGCCTGGGACGCAGTTCCTGAAATTGTTCCTTGCTCAATTGCACCGTGAATGGCCCGCCGCCATCCGCCCGCTTCAATTCCAGACTGGCGACCGGCCCGGCGGCGTGGCCGCGAACGACTTCCGCCACCAGAGCCGGGCCGTCCGCCTGCCGGGTCACCCGGATGTCGTGCGGACGCACAAACGCGACCGCCACCGCATCCGGTTCGCCCACCGCGTCCGGCGCGGCAAACTCCGTCCCGCCGATGATGACGGTCCCGTTTTTCACCCGGCCGCTGAACAGGTTCACGCTGCCGAGAAAGTCATAAACAAACGGGGACACCGGATGATCGTAAATCTCCTCCGGCGTGCCGATCTGCACGATGCGCCCATCGCGCAAAATCGCCACGCGGTCGGCCACCTCCAGCGCCTCTTCCTGATCGTGCGTCACAAACAGGGTGGTGATGTGGATTTCATCGTGCAACTGGCGCAGCCAGCGGCGAAGTTCCTTGCGCACCTTGGCATCCAGCGCGCCAAATGGCTCATCGAGCAGGAGAACTTTTGGTTCCACTGCGAGCGCGCGGGCCAGCGCGACGCGCTGGCGCTGTCCGCCGGAAAGCTGGGACGGAAAGCGTCCCGCCAGCGGTTCAAGTTGGACGAGCCGCAGCAGTTTTTCAACGCGTTCGCGGATTTCCGCCTCCGCCGGCCGCGTGGTCTTCGGACGCACGCGCAGGCCGAACGCGATGTTCTCAAACACGGTCATGTGCCGGAACAGCGCGTAATGCTGAAATGCAAATCCAGCCTTGCGTTCGCTGGCGGGCACGGTGGTCACATCCTCGCCATAAAACAACACCTGCGCGTTGCCGGGATCGGGAAATTCCAGGCCGGCGATCGTCCGCAGCAGCGTGGTCTTGCCGGAACCCGACGGGCCGAGCAGCGCGACCAGTTCGCCGGACTCGACCTTGAGGTTCACATGGTCGAGCGCGGTGAAGCTCCCGAATTTTTTCGTGATGTTTTTGACCTCGACGCTCATGGGAGCAAACAATTCATTTCACCAGCGGGTTTCGTTCACTGCGGCGTTTTTGTGTTCCATCCACGTCTTCAGCGCCAGCGTGACCAACGCCAGCAGCGCCAGCAAAGACGCCACCGCGAATGCTCCCGTGATGTTATAATCCTCATACAACGCCTCGATGTGCAGCGGCATGGTGTTGGTCTGGCCGCGAATCCGGCCGCTGACCACCGCCACCGCGCCGAACTCGCCCATCGCGCGGGCGTTGCACAGAATCACCCCGTAAAGCAAGGCCCACTTGACGTTGGGCAGCGTCACCCGCCAGAACGTCTGCCAGCCGCGAGCGCCCAGCACCCGCGCCGCCTCCTCCTCGCTGCGGCCCTGCGCCTGCATGAGCGGAATCAGTTCGCGGGCGACAAATGGAATCGTCACAAAAATTGTGGCCAGCACAATGCCCGGCACGGCAAAAATAATTTTGATGTTGTGCTCGTTCAGCCAGTTCGCCAGCCACGGAAAGGCGGGATGCTCCGCATTCCGATAAATCCCCAGCCAGCCTTGCGCGCCAAAAACAAGGACGTAGATCAACCCCGCAATCACCGGCGACACGGAAAACGGCAGGTCAATCAGCGTCAGCAAAATGTTTTTGCCGCGAAAATCGAACTTGGCCACCGCCCACGCCGCGCAGACGCCGAAAATGCAGTTCAGCGGCACGGCAATCGCAGCGGCGGTAAAGGTCAGCCTGATCGCGCTCCAGGCCAGCGGATCGCGCAGCGTGGCCAGATAAAAACCGACGCCCCTGGCAAAGGCCTGCGTGAACACAGAGACGAGCGGAATGAACAGGAACAAACTCAAAAAAAACAGCGCCACGCCGATGAGCAGGCGGCGCACACACGGCGGTTCCGTTGTAACGCGGCGATTTGCCGCACGGCCAGCCGAATGAACGATGTTGCTGGCGGGGATCATGCGAGATTTTTCAGGTTGTAACGGTTTGCCCACCATTGCAGCACATTGATGGCGAGCAGCAGTGCAAACGAGACGACGAGCATCACGGCGGCGATGGCCGTGGCCTTGGCGTAGTCAAACATGTCGAGCTCGCCCATGATCACGACGGGCGTGATCTGCGTCTTCATCGGAATGTTGCCCGCAATGAAAATCACCGAGCCGTATTCGCCCAGCGCACGGGCAAAGGCCAGCGCAAATCCCGTCAGCAACGCGGGCAGGAGCATGGGCAGGAGCACGCGCCAGAAAATCTGCCAGCGGCCGGCCCCGAGACTGGACGCAGCTTCTTCGAGTTCCGGCTCCAGATCCTCGATCACCGGTTGCACCGTCCGCACAATGAACGGCAGGCCGATGAAGGTGAGCGCCACGAAAATGCCCAACTGGGTATTGGCAATCTTGATGCCCAACGGAGCAAACCACCGGCCGATCCAGCCGTTCTCCGAATAGAGCATGGCCAGCGTGATGCCTGCCACGGCGGTCGGCAGGGCGAATGGGAGGTCCACCAGCGCATCCACGATTCGTTTGGCAAAAAATT
>JAJXXI010000690.1 GCA_021781185.1 bacterium | reverse complement strand
AGAAAACGGAAGCCGATCTCGCGCTGCTTGCGTTTTTTGTAACGCTCGAACAACTGGGCGCTGTCGGCGGCCAGGTCGTATTGCAGGAGATTGGCGAAATAGAGTTGCGAGAGCAGTTGGATCACCGCCTCCTGGCTGGGCGCGGTGTCGGGAAACCGGTTCAGGCACTGCTGCCAGACTTCTTCGACGGTCCGGTCCGGCCGCAACCGCGCGACAAATTCATAGGCCGCCGGGCGCAGGCGGAAATATTGGTTGCTGAAGGGATTCTCCAGGACAATCCAGCGCTCGCCGCGAAAATTCTGGCGACGCACCTTGACGACCGGCCGCAAACAAATCTGTTGATTGGCGACCCGATACCAGGATTCGCTGAAAGTTTTTTCCATGACGACTGACTAAAACCAGAGTTTCATCCGCAGGAAATCCACCGTGCGATGCGTAAGGATCCAAAACAGGCTTTCCTTGTCGGTGGACAGTTTGCACAGGCCGGTCATGCCCGGACGCCACCACGACACCACTCCGTTGACCGGGGTGAGCCGCACGAGAAAGACGTTGCCGTCCTTTTTGGTGGCCGCCGCCGGTTCAATGGTTTGAATCGTCACCGGATAGGTAAACTTGGGCTGGGTCACGAACGCGATTTCGCCCTTTGATTTTCCGAGAATCCGCTGCACGTCGCTTTCCTTGATGTCCGCCTCGGCATAAAGCGTGTCAATCCGCGCCACCTTGAACAACGCGTCGCCCTGCTTGACCGGCGAGCCGATGCGCTCGCGCAAATCGCCCTCCACTACGACACCATTGAAGCCGGCGCGAATGACCGCATGATCCAGCCGGTAACGGACCAGATCCAGTTGCGCTTGGGACTGCCGGGCCTGCGCGTCGTCAATGCGCATGTCGGCGATGTTGTTGCCGGCACGATCCTTTTCGGCCTGCCGCTGATAACGCGTCAGATCGGCCAGGGCGGCTGCCTGTTGCAGAAGCAATTCACCACGGTTCAAAGCCAGCAGCGGCTCGCCATTGGTCACAACATCGCCGGGCCGGACGAAGACCTGTTCAATGTAGCCTTCAAACGGCGCGGTCAAATAAGCCGCCTCGTCGCTCCGCAAAATGAAATTGCCCTCGACGCGATAGGTGACCCGCACCAAAAACAACGCCGCCAGCAGCAACACGATGAGAATGGCGGAAACTTTGCTCCAGGTGTGTTCGGGTCCGAGCCAGTCACCGAACCATTCGCGCGACTGCGCCTGCCAGCGTGCGCCAAACCAGCGATCGTGATGCTTCAATTCGCTCAGCCGCCGCACGACTTGATCGCAGCCCAGACGGATTTGCTGCAATTCCTCCGGCGTGAAAGCGCTCTCCTGCCGTTCGCAGGTCAGCACGGCGACGACTTTTCCGTCCAGCCGCAGCGGAATCGAGGCAAGATTTCCGGTCTTTTGATCCACGGCAAAAGCCTCGTGATCGCGCGCGACCGCGGTCATGCCCTCCGGTGCCGGCCAGAGGATTTCCTCGTCCTGATCCACGCATTCCTCCATCACCTTTTCCAGCGCTTGGGCGGCGGCCATTTGCCGGTCAAACTGCTCGGTGCGGCTCATCGTGCGCAGCCGGATGTAACCGCCTTCCAGCCAGCCCAGGCTCGCGCGATCGCAGCGGAACCGCGTGGCGATGCCGTTGCAAAACGCGAGCGCGGCCGGCAGAAAATGCGTGGCCTGGTTCACCGGCACATTGAGATCGAGGACGGCGGCGAACTTCTCGACATCGTGCCGTGCCTGGCGGGCGGCCAAGTTTGCTTGATAAGCCGCCGGCACATCCGCCGCGAGTTGGAGACGCACAAGCGCTTCACTGGCGGCGGCTTCGGTGAAATCCTTGACCTGCGCGGCAAAAATCAATTCGTCCTCAGCCCGGGAAAGTTTCAGGCGCACCGCCACCGTAAACGTGCCCGCCTTCGGATCGGTGGACTCGACAAAACTGCCGGATGCCAGACCGCGTTCGGCAATCGCCTCCAGCCGCGACGTAAACGGGGTGCGGGTGGACGACGGGCCGGGGCTGGAAGTCCATTCGCCCAGCTTGGCCCAGCGCGGCGTCTTGCCTGGCTGGCCGAGCAGCAGCACCGCGATGTCCGCCGCGGCGAGCCGGGCCGCGGCGGCGAGAAAGGCCGGCCAGAAATTTTTGGGTTCGCCGGCAAACTGCCGCAACACCGCGAGTTCCGCCACCGCACCGCCGAATTCGGCGTTCGAGCCGCCATTGGTTTCCATAATTATTCCACCACCAGAGTTGCGGCCAAGCCGGGCCGGATTGCGTCGTTGGGATTGTCGAAAACCGCCTTGATGCGGGCGAGGCCGCTGGCCGCATCCACCACGGGCGAAATGAAGCAGATTTTAGCACTGACCGTCTGCCCGCCAGCGACCTGGATTTTCACCGGCTCATCCAGCTTGAGCCGCGCCGCCGCCACGCCGTCAATGTGGCCGATGAAATAACAACGCGACGTATCCACCAGCCGGACCAGCGGCTGATAAGGCGCGCAGGCGGCCCCCGGATGAAGCTGGATTTCCGTGATGTAGCCGGCAAACGGCGCGACCAGCCGGCGGTCCGCGAGTTGCTGCTCGGCGATGGCGTATTCCGCCCGGGCCACATCGTATTCGGCCTGGGCCTTGGACAAATCCTGTTTGCTGACGGACTTGGTGTTCTGGAAGACTTCGCGCGTGGAATCGAGCACCGTCTTGTCCTGCTCCATGACGGCCTTGCGGCGGGTGACTTCCAATTCCTCCAGCCGGGTGTCCAGTTCCAGAATCACGTCGCCCTTTTTCGCCAGCTCGCCCTCGTGGAAAAACTGCTGGCGGATGATGCCGGGGTTGGCCAATCCCAGCGTGACGTCGTGAAAAGGTTCGGTGATGCCGGCCAGCTCGATGGGTGCCGCGCCACACAGCGCCGGCACCAGACTGGCAACGCCCAAGAAGGCAGTCAAAACAAGTTTACTCATGATATTCAATTGTTGAGGGCGTCATCCGAAGCCCGGTTTCGGCTCATCAAACCAGTGGACTCCTGTTTTAACTCCTCACGCGTCACGTCCAGGTGCAGGCTCTTGAGGAGCGAGCCGCTGGCCAGCTCCACCTGTAATTCCGACTGCTGGGATTTCACCAGGGCGCTGGCCAGGTTTTGCCGCGCATCCAGCAGGTCGGCCTCGACTTCGAGCACCTTGCGGGCCTCGATGGTGCCGGCCTTCAACCGGGCGAATTCAGTCTGGAGCAGCTCTTCATTGAAACGGACCACGGTCTGGTAGTTTTGAATGCTCTGCTGCCAGGCGCGGGTCTTGCGGATGGCCGAGTTCAGGTGATTGGCGATCTCCGTTTGCATGCCGCAAAGACCGGTGTATGCCGCCTGCAAATTGAGTTTGGCCGCACTGGCCAGATTGCGCGCCTTGATGTTTCCGCCCAGGGGAATGGTCAGTTGCAATCCGACCGACCATGAGGGGAACGTCTGGTCTTGCGCCATGGCCCAGGAATCGTTCGGCGTGGATCCCAGACCGTTGAAGCCATAAGCGGCCTTGAAATCCAACTCCGGCAACAACTGGTTTTTGGCCACCCCGAGGCGCAATTCCTCCTGCCGTAATTTCTGTTTTTGAATGAGAAAATCAGGATTCATCTGGATGGAATCCGCAAAGCCGTCCGCATAAGTGATGATTGCGTTGGTTTCCGGCGGCGCATCCACCACCCGGATCGTGGGTTCTGCCGGCCCCGCAATTCTGGGCGCGGGCGCGGTGCCGGCGAGCGACTGCAAATCACCTAGGGCGTCCAAATAGCCTTGCAGCACCTCGTTCCTTTTCGTCTCGCGCAGAGCCAGCCCCGACTGCGCCTCCATCACGTCCAGTTCCGACCCCTGCCCGGCCTTCAACATCTGCCGACTGTCGTCGAGGACATTCTGCGCCACCGCCACCGAGTCGTCGAAAAACCGCAACTGCTCCTGCGCAAAATATAAATTCCAGTAGGCGTTCTCCGCCTGCGCCACCGTCAACATCAACTGACGGCGGTATTGCTGAAAGCCGATTTCCGAATCCGCCGCTGCCAGACGCAACTCCGCCAGCGTAACGGTCACCCCGCCGTTCTGGAGCAGTGGCTGCGTAAAGGTCGCGCCGACAAAAGTCTGATATTGGCGGGTCCAGATCTGGTTGGTGGTGGAGAGGATGTTTCCGTAAGGATTCACATTGTTCCCCAGGTCGCTCAACGTGTAGCCCAGCCGGATTTTGCCGCCGGTGGGCAGCAACGATTCAATGCCGCTGTCGTAAACATTGTTCCGTTCGTTAAAATATCCCTGACCGTTCTGGGACGCCTGCTGAACCACGGTGTTGGTGCGCTTGTTCGCCTCGTGCATGGCGGACAGTTCCAGCAGCGGTTCGAAGGCCCCCAGTTCCGCCTTGGACTTGCGGCGCGCGGCTTCTGATTGAAGCATCTGCGATTGCAGCGTGTTGTTCTGCCGCAGCACGGTCTGGAGATAATCGTGCAACCGGAGGTCAACCACCTGAGTGTGATTGGCAGGCATGGCTGCCTGATAAGGCGTCGCCCCCAGATGATTAGACATCATCAGCAGCATTGCAACGATCGCTAATCGAATCGGAGCGAAAATCATATCCATCGTGTATGTTTTTTAGGAAACCATGAACAGGCAATGCCGCCTGTTCCAGTATTTTTGATTATCAACACCCCCTGCCTCGCATGACACAACCGGAGGTTTTGGCGACCTCCATCCCCTGTTTGTTCGGAAGTGTTTGACTGGTAATAATAAATGAAACCCCCATCGTCAATCCGGGGATTTAACTATTTTTAAAGAATCCGCCAAGCGGGGAAACCCAACTCGAAGGTGGGCCGTTCTTATCCCATCTGCAAACCCGTTCCGAGTGATAATTTCTCGGGCGATAACATGGCCGGTTGGAAGCCATTTCCCTCGACTTTGCCCGATCAGCTTGACCGTGAGTTTACCACTGGCCATGCGGTAGCGCCAGGTAGCTGCGCGCTGGGCAGGGATGATGTCGTGAGTGCGGAGCAGGCGCAAAATTCAGATTTGCCCAAATGGCAGCGCTCATTGATGGACACAATCAAGTGGCCATCCCCGCAAATGCCGAGGATTTTTCACACAGGCATCCCACAGGAGTTGAACCAAAGCGAGGACCGCGCTGGCGTTGAAGCATAGGAAAAATTCTAAATCGGTTTACGTTCCTTTCTGGTATTTGCTGGGGAATCGAGTGCTTTTTGTCAAATTTTCGAGCTTTTGGGATGGTTGTGAAAAATGAAAAACCGCCGATGCTGAACCGCTGACTGGACGCGGGATAAAAGAAAGCCCCTGAAAAATCCCAAGCTTTACTGAGCCGATCTCGGTCAATTTTGACGACCATGAACATGTTGCCTGGCCAGCGTCAATTCCTGTTCCAACGCAGTTTTTATTCGCTCCGCCCGAATCCAATGTTCCATTTCCCGGCCCGATTGGCATCCCTCAGCCAGCCAGATTTGAACCGCCAGCTTCGATGTCACCTCGTCATCAAACGACATATGTTCGGTTGTGGCACTCATAAATCTCTTTTGAGAACCAAGGTTCATAACGCTTAAACGCCTGCGCGCTGACCGGCCATATTCGCCCGGCAATTCGTTTTGTGTGATTTTACGAATTGCCGGGCGACCTCCTTGGAGTCTTGGCTTTCACCTGATTCCTCCCCCCCGTTTCGGGCATTGGTGGAAAAAAATTCCATGTGCCCCAAAGCCGCCACCTCCTTAAGCTGCGAAAGAGTTTTCAGGGAGCCATGAAAGTCGCCTTCCACCACCGCCACCAACGCTCCCGGCCGCCCCTTCCGAAGGTGCAACCACTGTGTCATCCAGTCAGTCACCATCCATGGCAGATCCTCCCCTTGGACGCCAATGATGATCACGTCCGCAGCCATTGCCCGGGTGGCCGCAATCTCCCTCAGTGTGTAAAAGGCGAGCACCTCATAATCCCACCATTCGTGAACCAGCCGGCCCTCGGTTTCCTCTTTGAGATTGAGTTCCAGAAGTTTCAAAATCTCGGCAGCCCGACTAACCATCAGGGGATTCACGCACAAAATCACCACGTTCAGATCTCTTCCGGCCATGGGCGGCGCTTCATCGGGTGTTTGCAGAACCAAATTCATGGCGGTATTTTGTATCACAATCCATGTGCGGACAATTGGCAGAAGTTCCCGCCCCAAACGTGCGATTGATTTACCCGGCCTAAAGCTTTTACCTACACGCCGGCAGATTGCATCACCTGACACGATCGGGCTCACCCCCGGTCACTTGCTTGAATCCTTCCGACTGCACGGCAAACCGGATCAAGCGGGAGGTGCTTTTGAGATTGAGCTTCTGCCGGATGTTGGCGCTATGCACCGCGACAGTTTTGGCGCTCAAATGAAGCAGCCGGGCGATTTCCTTGGGCGAGCTGCCCTCGCCCAGCAACCGGAAAATTTCAAATTCCCGGTCGGTGAGAATTTCCATCGGTGACCGGTTTGTTTGCGGCAGGCCGGAGAAACGCCGGAGCAGATTTTCCGACAGTTCCCGGCTCACATAGACACGTCTGTCCAAAACCAGGTGGATGGCCTTGATCAACTCCTCCGGCGGCTCATGCTTGGAAATATAACCACCAGCGCCCGCCCGCAACATTCTTTCGGCATAAAGCGCTTCGTCATGCATCGAGATGGCCAGAATGGCCAGATTGGGATGCAGCACCTTGAGATCTTTGACCAGTTCCAGACCACTTTTGCCAGGCAGGGTGATATCAATCAGGGCAAGATCCGGAGCCAGTCTTTGAACGGCATTCATGGCCTGAGCGGCATTCGCAGCCTCGCCGCAGACGATCAGTTCACGCTCGCGGTTGATGACCCCGCGCAGCCCTTCGCGCAGCATGGGATGATCGTCCACGATGAGGATTTTCTTTGGTGCTGGCGAGAGAGATGCGGCGGATGCTTTTGCTTTAGTTGCCATATCAATTCTCGTTTAGTTTGGTTTTCCGGCGGATACCTGTCCGCAACCGACTTCGGACAACCTCGCCATTTAGCGGCACGGTGCAGACAACGTCCGTGCCGCCGGCCGGCTGTTTCTGGATGGTGAGCGAGGCGCCAATTAACCCGGCGCGATGATTCATAATGCGCACCCCCATGCCGGGTTTCTTCAGGGGATGGGCGGGCAAGCCATGGCCATCGTCCCTGACCGCGAGAATAATCCGTCCGGTTGCTTCGGTCAGGCTGATTTTAATGTGCCGGGGTTTGCCATGTTTGATGGCATTGGTGATGGCCTCCTGAGCAATGCGGTAAAGATGGAACGCCACGGCGTTGTCGCGGATCAACACTGGGCGGCGGCAGGTAAAATGACAGCCGATCTGGAAGGTGTTTTTGGTTCGTGCAGCCAGCCGTTCGAGCGCAAGCATCAACCCTCCCGGCTCCGGTTCCAGCGTATGCAACCCACGGGCAAGTGAGCGCGTTTGGGTGGTAGCCTCGTTTATCAGTTCCAGCAGCCGCCCGGATTGACGGGCTTCCGGCAATGATTTCGCGGCAAGATCTTTTTGCAGGTTGTTGGCCAGATACGCCGCGCCAACCAGAATCTGACCCAAACCATCGTGCAAATCCTGAAAAATCCGGCGATGCTCCCGCTCGCCAGCCTGCACGATTTCCCGTTCCAGTCTGACACGGTCCGTAACGTCGCGCAAAAAAATCGAGGAATACAAGAATTGATCTCCGTTCCAGATTGAGTTGGCGGAAAGGAGCACATACCGGACCTCTCCGTTTTGGCTCCGGATGGACAGCCGATAGTTGCGAATGGTCTTTTTCGCCCCCAGCCAGCCAAGCAGCTCGTATCCTTGGGAAGGCTGCACCAGAAACTCGTGGAAGGAATGCCCCAGACAATCAGAACTCGCACCACCACAAAAATCCAGCAACGTCTGATTCGCACGCAAAATGATTCCGCTCGCCGACAGCCAAGCGAGGCCGATGGGAGCATTTTCAAAGAAGACGGCCAGATTACGCTCGCTGCGGCGCAGGGCCTCCTCGGCTTCTTTGCGGGCGGCGACATCGGCCAGCGCGGTCAGGGCAAAAGAAATATCATCACCCACCTGCTTTAGCAGCCCCAGTTCGTTTTCGTCAAAGAAACCGGCGCGGGGCGCGTAAACTTGGAACGCCCCCATGACCCGGCCCGCAATGTGGATCGGAATTGCCGCCGCATGGCGCAGGCCGAACTGGCGCGTCCGGGACCGCCACGGATTCATGGACGGTTCGCAATCAATATCCTCGACCACAACCGGCCGGTTTTCACGGATAGCCGTGCCCACCGGACCACGCCCCTCCGGGGCCTTGGCCGACACCGTCACCACAATCCCGTCGAGATATTCAACGGCACCAGCCTTGGCCACCGGTTCAACCATGCCGTCCTCCGAGACCATGCCAATCCAGGAAAGTTTAAAACCACCCCGTTCCACGGCGACCCGGCAAACCTCATCCAGCAATTGCTGCCGGTCAGCAAGATGGACAATCGCCTGATCCACTCCGCCAAGGATTGACTGAATCCGATTCAGATGGGTGATCCGCTCCTCCGCACTGATCCGATTGGTGATGTCCCGTCCGATCGCCAAAATTCCGGTGATTTTCCCTGCCGCATCCCGAAGCGGCGTATCGTTCCACTCAATCATCCGCACACTCCCATCCTTGGTGCAAATGGCATTGATTTTGCCCTGAACCGAATTGCCTCGCAGGGACTTTGGAAAAAGCCGGCGAATCTGTTTCCGATCCGCCTTCGGCAGAAACGACTTAAACCAGTCCTTTCCGGCCATTTCGTTTGAGCGGTAGCCGGAAATTTGCTCAAGGTAGGGATTGAAGCGAACGATACGTCCTTGGACATCCAAAACCAGAATGATGACTTGCGCCGTGGCGATGATGTGTTCCGAAAACTCCTTCTCCCGGCGAAGCAATTCCCCCGCCCGCCGGTCGTTTGGCAGCTCCCGTTCAACCCGATACGAACGCTGTCCAAACGGCCCGTTTCGCGACTTCCCGGCCGGCCTCCGCGCGGTTCGATTGAGCGGCTTGACGCGTGTTTTTTTAACGCGAAATGAGGAAAGGATCGTCCCGGAAAGCGGCTGTCGAGCATTCGATCCCGGCAAACCTTTTCGGTGGGGCGGTTTTTTTGCCACGCGCCTGGATGGCTTGGTTTGAGATGCCGCTTTCCGTTTGTTCATAAACCTCGCGGGAGACGGAAACTTTTTGCGAGCGACTGGAACATACCGGCCAGAACCAGTCCGCAAAAGCAAATTATGCAGTTCAAGACCGGATCCAGCGGCGGGAGAACCCCACGCCGGCCGGGCCGGCGAACAGCTCCTGCCTTTACTTGCAGATGCCGCGTTCGCTCGCGCGAATGAACTGAACGAGATGCTTCACTTCGGGGAGCGCCGGCAGTTCGGCCTCAATTTTGGCGAGTGCGGCCGACAGCATCCGCCCTTCGCGAAAAATAATTTTGTGGGCGGCGCGCAAAGCCGTCTGCACCTCTTCAGATACGCCGGCCCGTTCCAGTCCGATTTTGTTAACCGCCCGCGCCTCGGCGGGATTGCCTTCGACAATCATGAACGGCGTCACGTCCTGCGCAATGCGTGAACAGCCGCCCGTCATGGAAAACGTGCCGACCCGGCAGAATTGATGCACCGCCGTGTAACCGCCCAGGATCGCATGGTCTTCCACCACCACGTGGCCCGCCAGGCCCGCGTAGCCGGACATGATAATGTGACTGCCCACGCGGCAGTCATGCGCGATGTGGACGTAAGTGAGCAGCAGGTTGTCCGAACCAAGAATGGTTGCGTCGCCGTCATTGGTGGCGGAGTGAATCGTCACGCCTTCGCGAAACACGTTGCGGTCGCCGATCTCCAGCCGCGTCACCCCGCCTTTCCACTTCAAATCCTGGGTTTTGAAACCGATGGCCGCGAAGGGAAAAATTTCGTTCTGCTGGCCGAGCACCGTGTGTCCGTCCACCACCACATGGGGATGAAGTTTGCAGCCGTCGCCCAGAGTGACATGCTCGCCGATGACGCAATACGGTCCGATCTGACAATCAGACCCAATTTTTGCCTTGGGATGAATGATGGCGGTTGAATGAATCATGAAATTATTGGTGGCGTTCGCTTTCCGCACTCGCTCCGGTCGCACAGTTCAGGCGTCGCGCAGCATGAAGGTCACGTTCGCTTCGCTGACGATTTCGCCGTCCACTTTGCAAACGCCTTTGGCCTTGCCGATTTTGCCGCGAATCCGGGTCATTTCCACCTCGATGACCAGCACATCGCCGGGCACCACGGGCTTGCGCCATTTGACCTCTTCGGCCGACATGAAATACGCCAGTTGGTTGGCCATTTCGATGCGTTTGAGCAGCAGAATGCCCGCCACCTGAGCCATCGCCTCAAGTTGCAGCACGCCCGGCATGATGGGGTGACCGGGAAAATGACCGCGGAAAAAATCCTCGTTCATCGTCACGTTTTTCACGCCGACAATCTTGTTGCCCGCCAGGTCAATCTTCAAAATGCGGTCTATCAGCAGAAACGGCGGCCGATGCGGCAACATCTGCATGATCCCTTCAATGCTCATTCCACCCTCGGTGGTGGGCATGGGTTCGGGAGCTTTCCTGTCGGGCGGGGGCGGCGAGAACGTCTGCGCGGCGCGCAGCGGCTTGTTGATTTGTTCGACCACTTTCCGGGCCATTTCGCAGTTGCCCGCGTGGCCGGGACGCACGGCAATGACGTGGCCGCGAATGGGCTTCCCGATCAACGACAGGTCGCCGACGATGTCCAGCATCTTGTGCCGGACAAATTCCTCGGGATAGCGCAGCGGCTCGGCGGTCAGCACCGCGTCATCGCGAATGACCACGGCGTTTTCCAAGCTGCCGCCCTTGATCAGGCCGTTTTTGAAGAGGTATTCAATTTCCTCGTAAAAGCAAAACGTGCGCGCGTGCGCCAGTTCTGTTTCCCAGGATTTGGGCGTGATTTCCGTGGAATAAAACTGGGTGAAACGCCCCTTCTTGTCCGCGCTGGTGCAGGTGATCTTGAACTGATCGTCGGGAAACAACGTCATGATGGTCTCGCCCAGGCGGATTTCCATCGGCTCGGCGGGCGTAAAAAAATCCCGTTTCTCGGGCTGCGGCGCGATGCCCGCCGCCTGGATGATCTTGCAGAATTCGCGCGAACTGCCGTCTGCGATGGGCGGTTCATTTGCGTCCAGTTCGACCACCGCGTTGTCAATGCCGTAGCCGGCGAGCGCGGCCAGGACATGTTCCACGGTGTGAACCTTCACGTTGCCCTTGGCGAGCGTCGTGGAGCGGTTTGTTTCCGAGACGTTTTCCACGCGCGCCTCGATTTCCGGACGGCCATCCAAATCCACGCGGCGAAAACGCACGCCGCTGTTCGCCGGCGCGGGCAAAATCGTCATGTTGACGCGGTTGCCGCTGTGCAGGCCGATGCCGGAAAAACTGGCGGAACGATTGAGAGTCTGCTGATTGAGCACGCCAGATTGAACAAAACACCAGCTAAAATGGCAAGATTGCTTTCATTCCGGGGCCACCCCGAAACGAGCGCCATTTTCTTATTGCTGTGGATACACCAGAATCCGGTCGTGGACGAGGACGATGAGATCGTTCTTGCCGTCGCCCGTGACATCGGCCACAGCACATTCGCGCGGTTCCGGCACGGCGTTTTGAATGCCGCGAAACGTGTGCTGTTCAAACACCTGCCAGCGGTCTCCCGGCACCAGTTTGCGCCGGGCGGTGAACTGGACCAGATCAATGTAATTTTTGGCGG
>JAJXXI010000211.1 GCA_021781185.1 bacterium | reverse complement strand
GCCCATTCTGAATGCAAACCCGCAGCACTGTGAGCAAACTGCTTCTCACATTTTACGGCGACGATTTCACCGGCTCAACTGATGCGCTGGAGCAGCTCACGCTCGCCGGCATCCGCACGACGTTGTTCATTGAACCACCCACTCCGTCGCAGTTGAAACAGTATCCCGGTCTCCAAGTCGTCGGTGTTTCCGGAATGACCCGGTCCATGACGGCCGGAGCGATGGAAAAGGAATTGCGTCCTGTTTTCAAAAAACTGAAGGGACTGGGCGCGCCACATGTTCATTACAAGGTTTGCTCCACGTTTGATTCATCACCCACGATCGGCAGCATCGGTCGGGTGATGGATGTGGCGGCGGAAATTTTTCACGCCCCGTTCATCCCGCTGCTCGTAGCCGCTCCCGCCTTGGGGCGTTATACCGTTTTTGGAACTCACTTCGCCCGCTTCGGCATCGGCAGCGAGGGGGAGATCCACCGGCTCGACCGGCACCCGTCCATCAGCCGGCATCCGGTCACGCCGATGATGGAGGCGGATTTGCGCCGGCATCTTGCCAGGCAGACGAAGAAGAAAATCATGCTGTTCGACATTCTCAAGGTCGCGCTGCCGGAAAATGATCGCCGCGCCGCCTTTAAAAGGATGCTCGCAGAGAGCCCGGACGTGGTTTTGTTTGACGCGCTTTTCGCCACGCAGTTGCCCGGGATCGGCGCGCTGATTGATGCTTGCGCGAGCGCCAATCGTCCTTTGTTTTCCGTTGGCTCCTCGGGAATCGAGACGGCGCTGGCGACATGTTGGAAATCGAAGGAACAAGTCCCCCAAATCCCCAGTTTTCATGACGGAGCGCCGCAGCGCCCGTCCCGGCGCACCGGGCAGATTCTCGTGGGTTCCGGCAGTTGTTCCCCGGTGACGTCAGGGCAAATCGAGTGGGCGTTAAAACGAGGTTTTGCCGAGGTGCCGATCAACCCCGGCGCGCTCGCCAACCGCAAAACGTCAGCGGATGAAATCAAGCGGGCGTCTGTCGCTGCGGCGAGGCTGCTGCAAAACAAACGTAGCGTCATCGTTCATACGATCAAACACGGTGCGGACAAGAACATCACGACGAAATTTAAGTCGCGCGCCGCAGAGGTTCTCGGCCTGGCGCTGGGCAAGGTTTTGCGTGCTGCGGTGGGGCAAAGCTCCGTTCGGCGGATTTGCATCGCGGGCGGCGACACATCGAGCTTTGCCGCGCGGGCGCTGGGCATCAAGGTTTTGGAGATGATCGCACCGCTGACGCCGGGTGCGCCGTTGTGCCGGGCGTTTGCGCCAGGTTCGCCGGCGGACGGGTTGGAAGTGGTTTTCAAGGGCGGACAGGTGGGCGCGGAAAATTATTTTGGAATTGTCAAAAACGGAGCCGATTCAAACCGGCGACAATGGAGAACTGATTTTTAAACCCCGGTTTCCTTTGTTCGCTCCGGTGTAACATTTATGAAACAAAAAACTCTGGGCCTTATCCATACCTCGGCCATGCTGGTGCCGGTGTTTGCGCAGTTGTGCAAAGACAAGCTTCCCGGCGTCAACGTTTTCAACATCGCCGACGACAGCTTGGTCAAGGGCATTATCGCCGCCGGCCGATTGACGCCCGTGATCGCGCGTCGCGTTGCGGGCTACCTTGAATCCGCCGAGCTGGCGGGCGCGGATTACATCATGGTCACCTGTTCGTCCATCGGGCCGGCCGTGGAGGCGGGGGCAAAGCTGATCGGTGTGCCGGTGTTGCGCGTGGACCAGCCAATGGCGGACAAGGCGGTGCAATCCGGCGAGCGCATCGGTGTCATCGCCACGTTGTCAACGACACTGGAGCCAACGGCCGATCTGGTGCGGCGGCGCGCGGAAAAAGCCGGAAGGAAAATCGAGCTGACGTCGCGCCTCTGCGAAGGTGCGTTCGATGCGTTGCTGGCGGGCGATGCCGCGACCCATGACGCGAAGGTGGCCGCCGCCTTGACGGAACTGTCCCGGCAGGTGGACGTGATCGTGCTGGCGCAGGCTTCCATGGCGCGGGTGGTGGATTCCCTCAAGCCGGAAGAAAGGCGCGTGCCGATTCTGGCGAGTCCGGGAGTCGCGGTGGATTATCTCGCGACGGTGCTCTGAGCCGGGATTTGAAAACACTTTCGCGAATCCAGAGATGAACCCCGCCTGGCAACCAATCGCTGTCGCGCTGAGCGTTGCCGTTGCCACAGGACTGCGCTTCTCCAAAAGCTTTCGCGGCTATCAGTTCACGGCGTGGATCATTGCGGCAGTGGTGGCGGCAATGATTTATCCGAACCGTTTCCTCCACGTGGGGGATTTCGACCTGCGGAACAAATGGCTTGTTCTCGTGATCGTGCAACTGGTCATGTTCGGCATGGGCACGCAGATGAGTTTGAAGGATTTTGCGGGCGTGGCGAAGTCGCCGCGCGGCGTGCTCGTGGGCATCATCTGCCATTTTTCCGTGATGCCATTGGTGGGGCTGGCGCTGATCAAGACGTTTCATTTTCCGCCGGAAATCGCGGCGGGCGTCATCCTGATCGGCTCCTGTTCCAGCGGGCTTGCGTCCAACGTCATGGCCTACATCGCCAAATCCAATCTGGCGCTTTCGGTTACTGTTACCGCCGTGACCACGATGATTGCGCCGGTTATGACGCCGTTGTGGATGAAACTGCTGGCCGGCACTCTGGTGAAGTTGAGTTTTTTCGGCATGATGATCGAAATCGTCAAAATCGTGCTGGTGCCGATCGGCGCGGCGCTCTTGCATGATTATTTGAAACACGCCTCGCGGCGCGGGCAAAATGTGGTCCGCACCATTGCGGCGGTGGGAGCCGCCTGGCTTGCTTTCCTCGTCCTGGGAGGCTGGATGGTTTTGAAGTCAAATCTGGCCGGCGGCACGCTGGATGCGCTGGTAAC
>JAJXXI010000243.1 GCA_021781185.1 bacterium | reverse complement strand
CACGCGTTTCTCGATTTCTTTGCGGGTGGCCTTGGTCGTGCGGTTCAAACCGAAACCTTCGCAGCAGAACGACGCGGTGACGCTGCCATAAACCATCGCGCGGCGGATCTTCGCATCAATTGAACCCTTTGCACTGGCCAGATAGCCCATCAGGCCGCCGACGAAGGAATCGCCCGCGCCGGTCGGATCTTCAACCGTGTGCAGCGGATATGCGGGGCAGATGAACACGCCTTTCGGGCCGGAGAGCACCGAGCCGTGCGAACCTTTTTTGATGATGACGTATTTTGGACCGAGCTGGTGAATTTTCTTCAGCGCACGGAACAGGTTGTCTTCCTTGGTGAGCTGTTCCGCCTCGCTATCGTTGAGCACAAAGCCGTCCACGCGCTTGAGCAGCTTGAGCAGGTCGGGCAGCGCGATGTTGAGCCACAAATCCATCGAGTCAGCCACAACGAACTTCGGCTTGCGCATCTGGTCGAGCACGCTGTGTTGCAGCGCGGGTGCGATGTTGCCGAGCAGGACGAACGGCGTGTTCCGATAGGCCACCGGCAGTTTGGGTGCGAAGGTCTCGATGACGCCCAGCTCCGTTGCGAGCGTGCGCCGGTTGTTCATGTTCACCTCGTATTCGCCCGACCAGTGAAACGTCTTGCCGGGCAATATCTGGAGGCCGGCGAGGTCAATCTTGTGGCGGCGGTAAAGCTCGATGTATTTCTTGGGAAAATCCTCACCCACGCCGCCGACGAGTTTCACCGGCGAAAAAAAACTGGCCGCGACGGCCGCATGGCTGGCGGAGCCGCCGAGCAGGCGCGGGTTTTCCTTGGTGGGAGTTTTAATGGAATCAAGTGCGGTGGTGCCGACGATGAGAACGCTCATGGGTTAGCTGATGGTTTGAGTTGAGAGTTGGTGGTTGTCGCGGTGCTCTGTGAGCACCGCCGACGGTCACTGACCGCCGTTATGGATTTATAGCCCGCTTCTTTTGAATCAGTTCAATTTCGTAACCTTCGGGGGCGTCAATGAAGGCAAAGGTGGTGCCGCCGGAACTGGTCGTGGGGCCGTCGGAATATTTCAGGCCATGCGCGGCAAGGTGTTTGCCAAATTCCTCCAGGCTGTCCACCTCGAACGCCAGATGCGTGAGGTCGGGCTGCACTTGCACGGGATCGCTCGCCGGGAAATGGCAGATCTCGATTTCCTCGGCGCTTTCCGGGGCCTTGAGAAAAACCAGTTCGGAGCCGCGCGGCGACTTGTGGCGCCGGATTTCCTCCAGGCCGAGGATGTCGCAATAGAATTTCACCGTGCGATCGAGGTTGTCCACCCGGTAGCGCGTGTGCAGCAGCTTGTTGACCTTGCTCATGCGGCCAGTTTAACGGGAATTTCCACCGGCGCAAACGGAGAAAACGCGGACCGTGGAAACATCCCGCCATTCTTCGTCGTCGGCGTTTTCGCCGGGAAAACTTCACGGACACAGTTTTTCATTTCCCGCTGCCCCATTCTGCGGCATGATGGTTTCATGGGCAAACGACGCGAAGCGCGTGAACGCGCAGTTCAATTTTTATTTCAGCACGACCTGAACCCGCCGGAGAATCTGGAGCTGGAACTGGCGCAGTTCTGGAGCTCCCAGCGCGCCGCCGCCATTGAGGACGAAAAATCCGGCATGGCCAAATGGGGTGAAAAGACCGAGCTGCCGCCGCCCACCGCCGAGGAGGCCGCGATGCGGCTGTTTTCCGAACCGCTCATCAAGGGCGTGCTTGAGCACCGCGACGCGATTGACGAGCGCATCAAGCAGCATTGCAAAAACTGGGATTTCAACCGCATCGCCGCCGTGGACCGCAACGTCATGCGGCTCGCAATTTTCGAAATGCTGCATCGCGAGGACATTCCGCCGGTGGTCAGCATCAATGAGGCGGTGGACATTGCGAAGAAATTTTCCACCGAAGACAGCGGCAAGTTTGTGAACGGCATCCTCGACAAGGTGCGCAGCGAAATCCTCCGCCCGGCGAGGCAGGTGAAATGAAGTTTGCCGACCTCCACCTCCACACGCAGTTTTCCGACGGCACCTTCACGCCCGAGGAGCTGGTGGACCGCGCCCACAAGCTGGGTTTTGCCGCGATTGCACTGACCGACCACGACACGGTGGAAGGCTGTGCGCGCGCGGCGGCCGCCTGCGCGGCGGCGGGCATGAATTTCATTGCCGGCTCCGAACTGACCGCCGAGCACGGGGACACGGAAGTTCACATCCTGGGCTATTTCCTCGACACGGGAAACCAGATCCTGCTCGACAAGATCGCCAAATTCCAGTCCGTCCGCCAAAACCGCATCCGGGAAATGGTGGCGGCGCTGAACAAGCTCGGCATTCCGCTGAAAGCCGAAACCGTCTTCGCGCTGGCCAACTGCAAGTCGCCCGGCCGCCCGCATGTGGCCCGCGCGCTGGTGAAGGAGAAACTCATCGGTCATCTCGACGAAGCTTTTGAGCGTTACCTTAAAAAGGGCCGGCCCGCCTGGGTGCCCAAGACCAAGATGTCCGCGCTGGAAAGCGTGGAACTCATTCATCAGGCCGGCGGTCTCGCCGTCATGGCGCATCCCGGATTGAACCGCACGGACGACATCATTCCTGACTTGGTGGACGCCGGGCTGGATGGCATTGAATGCTTTCACACCAAGCATTCCACCGTGATGTCCGAGCGTTATCTGGAGATTGCCGAGAAATACGACCTGCTCGTCACCGGCGGCAGCGACTGCCACGGTTTCAGCAAGAAGGCCCCGCTCATCGGCACCGTCAAGCTGCCCTACGAACATGTTGAGCGACTCATGGCCAGGGCGGCGGAACGCAAAGCAAAAACCGCGAATGCAAGCAAGTAACCGCCGCCCAGTTCGACGCCGATCGCAGCGGGTTGCGATGAATCAACTCGCGTCCTTTCGTGGCTGATTTT
>JAJXXI010000633.1 GCA_021781185.1 bacterium | reverse complement strand
GGTGGCCTGCAATGCCTGGAGCAGCTCCGTCTGTTGCGCCGGCAGCTCGATGCGCGTGCGATCGCCGCCGTTGAATCCGTCATAATTCACCCGCATCTCCTCGCCTTCTAACTGGGGGCTGATGCCGCCGACGTAAATGATCACGTCCGCCGCCGCCGCCGCCACGAGGGCGTCGGTCCAATCCCGCGAGTTGGTTTCTTCATCGGAACCCGGATGCAGGGCGAGCGGGCAGCCGCGCGCGAACGTCACGCGAACGTTCGTGCCGGCCACCGCGCGAATGCCGTCGAGAATGGTGATCGGATGCGACGGCGTGCCGTTGTAATTGCCCAGCAGCACCGGCACCGAGTCCGCATTGGCGCCGATGACGGCGATGCGTTTAAGGTGGTCGCGTTTGAGCGGCAGCACTCCATCATTTTTCAACAACACCAGCGATTCCTCCGCGACCTTGAGCGCCAGCGCCGCATGGGCCGGCGTGTTATTCTCGGAAATCGGAATCTGCGCATAGGGCACTTTGTCCGCCGGATCAAACAAACCCAGTTCAAACCGCGCCTTGAACAGCCGTTCAACGGCGACATCAATTTGCTTTTCCGAGATCAGACCGGCCGTCACCGCCCGTGTCAGCGAATTGTAATCCGTGCCGCAGCAAAGATCATCGCCGGCCTTCACTGCGGCGGCGGACGCTTCCGGAGCTGAATTCACAAATCTATGGTTCGCGTAAATGTCGTAGATCGCGCCACAGTCGGACACCACGTGGCCGTCAAAGCCCCAATCCTTGCGCAGCAGCGTGGTGAGCAGGAACGGATCCGCGCAGGCCGGGATGCCATAGACCGCATTATAGGCGCCCATCACCGCGCCGACATGGCCTTCGCGGACGGCGGCCTCGAACTGCGGCAGATAGGTTTCGTAAAAATCGCGTTCCGGCGGGGTGGCGTCAAACGCATGCCGCAGCGGTTCCGGGCCGCTGTGAACGGCGAAATGCTTGGCGCAGGCCATCGCCTTGATGTAGTCCGGATTGTCGCCCTGCAGGCCGCGAATGAAACTCACCCCGAGCCGGGCGGTCAAAAACGGGTCCTCGCCATAAGTCTCCTGGCCGCGGCCCCAGCGCGGATCGCGGAAGATGTTGATGTTTGGCGTCCAAAAGGTCAGGCCATGATAGCGTGTCGCATTGCCATTGTGTTCCCGGGTGTATTCATTGAACTTCGCCCGCGCCTCAGTGGCGATGACATCCGCCTCCTGATGCACCAGCGGCACATCCCATGTCGCCGCCATGCCGATTGCCTGTGGAAACACCGTTGCCACCCCGGCGCGGGCCACGCCGTGCAGGCATTCGCTCCAATAGTCATAGGCCGGAATGCCCAGACGTGGAATCGCCGCCGCACTGTTGCGCATTTCCTGAACTTTTTCTGCGAGCGACAGGCGGCGCACCAGATCGTGGACGCGCGCCTCCACCGGCTGTGTGGGGTCTTTCCAGATTTCCGGACCGGTGACCACGGGGATTTTCAAGGCGGAAGCGTCTTCGGCGTTCACCAGGTCCGCGGCCTGGAACGAGATGAGCGAATTGCCGTTCGCGTCGCGAATTTCAAACGTGTTCAACTTCGCCGCGTTGGTCTCGCCGGTGAAATGAAATGTCATCGGCCCGCGCAGGGCGTCGCCGGGAAAATCAATTTCCGATTTCAGGACCAGCACTTTTCCCGCGCCGCCGGCCCTCGCAAAAATGTCAAGGTTGCTGGCGATGACCTGGTCGCCGCACGTGATGTCAAATACGCGCTCGCCGGGGCTGAGGAAATCCACCTCCGCCAGGCCGATGATCGCGGTGTATTTGCCGGCGGGAAGATGGGGGATGGTCAGCGAAAAATCCGGCCCGTAAATTTCCTCGCGGAACGCTTCCTCCTGCCGGCGCGGCGCGTTTTGAATCGTCAGGCTTTCATGGCCGCGGCCGTGTTGGAACTGGCCGGTGACAATGATTTTCCGGTCACAAGAAACGCAGGTTTCTTCGTCGGCATGCACGACGAAGGTGGAAAGGCTGGCCGCCATCAGGGCCAGCGCGAGGAATGCTTTCGGGCTCATGACGGTGAAGCTACTCACTCCGCCGCCATTGCGAAAGTTTTTAACGGATGAAAGGACGGGGCGTGACCGGCCGCGTGGTGATCGTGGCCGTGGTGGGCTTCAATCCGTCCGCGCTCGCCATCAGCTTGATTTCGCCCGTGTCTTTCGTGGATTGCACGATGATCTGCGCGAGGCCGTTGAACAGGCTGCGCGACCAGGGAGCCGCCTGCGGTCTGCCCACCACTTCCACATTCACGTCGGGATTGAGGCCGCCCGGTCCGGATTCATTCCGCACGCCGACGGCAATGACGTTGTCGCCCGCATGGAGAGCTTTTTTGATTTCAAACAGCGGCTGAGCCTGCCAGTCGCGCGATTCGCCGACGCGCTGGTTGTTGACGAACACCCAGCCGTGGTCGTCTATGCCGGCAAAGCGGATTTGCACGGCCGGATTGTCCAGGTCAGCTTCGCTCAGTTGAACGCGCGCCCGGTAAATCGCCGTTTCGCCTTCCTGCAAGAACATGTCGCCCGAGTCGCCGTCGGTCTTGGGCTTGATGACGTTCCATGCCGAATCATCGAATCCGGGGGCGTATTGGGGCGCGAGCGCGCCGCGGGCGGGAACGGCGGCCACCTGCCAGCGCCAGCCATTCACGGCAATGGTGCGCACCGGCATGTTGGGGATGAAGGTGTCCGGCTCGTGACAGCTCGGATCGCCATTCCCCACGCCGAGAATTTTTCCGGGACCGCTGATTTCAAAGTGAATGAGGTTCTGCGCCGTCGGCACCGCGCGGCCCTGCGCATCGGTCGCTGAAACTGTGATCACGCTCACATCCTCGCCGTCGGCGTGGATCGTGGCACGGTCGGGCGCGAGCTGCACTGCGGC
>JAJXXI010000594.1 GCA_021781185.1 bacterium | reverse complement strand
CGTGATTGAGGTTTGAAGCCGCGCGAACTCCGCATCTCTGCGGACAAAATTTCCGACCCGCAGCCGCAAAGTTCCGAACGCACAAATTAAATATTACTGGGCTTGGGGAGAAAATAATCCGGCTGACGGCGAAACATCTCAGGAGCAGAGAGCGCAAGCCCAGGAGCGAATATTTCTTCCCGGAGATATTTCTGTCCGCCCCGGGAGATTCCTGAAATTTCCGGGGAAATTTCCAAAATAACCCGGTGGTTTTTGGGAATTTTTTGCATTTCTTGCCCACGCTGAAGACTTCACCTGCTAACGCGGCTGAACACCATGATGCCGGCGAGTTCACGGTGCCGTTGTTTGGCTGGTCAAAGCCACGTCGGTTCGTGGTCGGACGCGAACGGATTCGCGAAACCAAGGCGGCGGTGGGCGGCGCTTGCTGGAGGTGCCGGGGCACACGTTCCGGGTGTAGGTGACCAACCGGCAGGAGACGTTGCCGGAGTTGTGGCGGGGTTGCAACGGCCGCGCCGGCATCGAGCAGCGGATCGAGGAGTTGAAGCACGACCTCGCCGCCGACAGGTTCTGCCTGCCACCCTTCTTCGCGACCGAGGCGGCGTTCCTGACGGTGCTGTTTACCTTCAACCTGTTGAGCCTTTACCAGCACCCGACCACACGGGATGCCCGGTGTCGTCAGCCGGACACAAAATTGCGCACGGCCGTGTTCCTGTGTGGCGCGGTGCTGGGCGTGATGGGCTGCGTGGCGTGGTTTACGCAAACACAAGCCGCTGGTGGATGCCACCTTGAACTGACTTCGCCGAAGTTGAGCCCGCCAGAAGACCGGTTGGCCATTGGCGGCATTATCGGCTGAAACTTTGGGCCGTGATCCCCAAAATCATCGCTCTATTTCGGAGTTCGCTTTCAAAGCAAGGCCCGGATTGAAGTTCACGCCGTCAAAACATCTGGAAGGTTTACAAAAAATCCCGCCCGCTGCGCATGTTGGCCAGCCCCGGTCCACGCCTTTGGTCAATCAGGCCCAATCCGGTTCGGCTCGACAGTTCCGCCGCAGGGTGGCCGCCATCGCCATCGCCAGCTCATTCGCAATAAATCGCGCCCTATATCGCCTTTCAACGCAAAGCGTCATTCGCGAACCTCAGACTTTGCGACCTCACCAGCGCCACGCTCGCCACGCCACACACCCAAGTCAGATGTTCCCTGCCATTCGTTCAATGACAACAATGGACTGAAGGCTGATTTGCTTCAAGCTGGCTGCTGTTGCGTCAGACAATGCAGCGAGCCGAAACCCCAGACCAAATCCACGGCATGAATGCCCACGACCGGCCGGTCTTTGAACAGCTCGCGCAAAATGCCGAGCGCCACGCGGTCGTTCGGGTCGTTGAATGTGGGAACGATGACGGCGGCGTTGCAGATGTAAAAATTCGCGTAACTCGCCGGCAGGCGCACGCCGTCGAAATGCAGCGGCGCAGGCATGGGTAATTCCACCACCGCCGGCCGGCTGCCATCTTCCAAACGGAACTCCGTTATGCGGTCCCAGTTTTCCGCAAGCGGCCGGTAATTCTCATCTTTGGAGTTCCTTTCGCGCACCAGCACGAGCGTTTTGGCGTTTACGAACCGGCAGATGTCGTCAATGTGACCATGCGTATCATCGCCTTTCGGGCCTTTGGCAAGCCAGAGAATGTTTGAGACGCCGAGATAATCCTTCAGCACGCACTCGATTTCCACTTTGCCGAGACCGGGATTGCGCACCTGGATTTTCGGGTGCAGATAACACTCCTCCGTGGAGATCAGCGTGCCGCGTCCGTTCAACTCCATGCCACCGCCTTCGATGACGAAGGGCTTGCCGTCGTGCTCGGCATGGAACAATTTTTTGCGCAGCAGATGCGCCGCAGTTTCCGGAACCTTGGTGTCTTTCCGCCAGTTGTTGTATTTCGCCCAGCCGTTGAAATGGAAGTGAACAATGGCGGCTTCTGCTTTCCGCTTTCTGCCATTCGATTTCATGACAAAAATCGGGCCGGTGTCGCGGGTCCAGCCGCGGTTCGTCGGGTGCGTGACGAATTGAATCTTCCGTAAATCCACGCCAACATGCTTGAAAACACGCCGGGCGAAATCCTTGTCTCGCTGATGACGGACGAGAAGCCGGACGTTTTCGCCAACGGAAATCTTGCGCACCATCTCGCCGTAAACCCAGGGAATGACCTCGAACTTGCCCGGCCAGTCGCTGGCGTTGTGCGGCCACCCCAGCCAGGTCGCCTCATGTTTTTCCCATTCAGCCGGCATGCGGTAGCCCAGTTCGGCGGGTTTGGCGGTGCGGTCATTTTTTTTGATCGGCATAAATTTTGGCGGAGGATAGACGCTCGCGACTTTTTAGGAAATCCCGAAACGGCATGGCGTGTTCCTGGCGAATGTTTATTCACCGCGTTTTTTGCTTTCGCAAAAAACGCGGATAAGCACCATTCAAAAAACACATCAAATATGAGTTTCTTTCAAAGCTGTAGCCGCCGACGTAAGAAGGCTCCATATTCTTTGAAATGCTTGAAGTTTGAGCTTCGTTACCTCGGCTGCCACGAGGTTTTGAAAAAGCCTCATATTCATATTAAACTTTATTCTGGACGAACCACCAGATTGGACGAAATCGCTTTGTAAATCCTGGTTGGTCGCAACCTCCCGTTGCTTATGAGCACGAACCACAATCAGATGGAAGGTTGGAAACCGTGGCCAGAAACACGGCAGTCGTTTGCCTGCTGACAGCATCAACACTTTGTCACGCCGCTTCACAGGCGGCGTTTGTGTTGCCGGAAGAAACGATGCTGGGTCCCGGCGTGACAGATGCTTCATATCCGTAATTGAATACAATCTCCCGCCAGGCTATGACACGTTCAGATGCCGCCACGTCAGCACTTCGGTGTGGTCGTAGCAGAAAACCAAG
>JAJXXI010000039.1 GCA_021781185.1 bacterium | reverse complement strand
GTGGATCACGTGTTCGCCCGCATCGGCTCCTCGGACAGCACGGCCTACACCGAACCCGCCTACGCCGGCGAAATTCAAATCGCCCTTAAACCCGGCGTCAACGTGAACAGCCTCGACGCCATCGGCCGGCGCGTGCTGAAGGAAAGTCAAATGACCGGCGTGCAGTCGGCGCTCGACACGCCGACGGTTGAGCGCGTGGGCGAGAGTTTGTCCGGTTTGCCGCAGCCGTTCGTCATCCACCTCTTCGGCAGTGGAATTACCGAACTGCGGACGCTCGCCGATCAGGTGGCCGCGCGCCTGCGACCAATTCCGGCGCTCGCCAGTATTTTCAACAACGACGGCTACCCTGTCACGCAACTGCAATTGCAGCCCAAGCCGGACGCGCTCGCGGTGCATCACCTGACGCCGGCGCAGTTGTATGCGCAAATCAGTCCCTTGTTGAACGGCGAGGTGGTCGCGCAGGTGACGGAAGGCAACGTGCCGCTCGGCCTCTATGTGCAACTGGCTGACGCGCCGCAGAAATCCCTTGTCGAATTGCGCCAGTTGCCCATTCGCACGGAAGGTTGGACGCCGCTGGGTCAACTGGCCGAACTCAACCTGGTGACGACGCCCAATCAAATCCGTCATATCGGCGGCGCGCGGGCGCTGGACATTTTCGCCACACCGACCGGCACGCTGGGCGGCACCATCGCCGCCGCCAAAAGTGCGCTGGCGGATTTGCCGTTGCCCACCGGCTATCGCATTGCTTTTGGCGGTCTGTATCCGGAACTGGAGCAGGCGGCGCTCGGACTCGGCCTGGCGGCGCTCGCGGCGTTTGTGCTGATGGTCGGCATTTTGATTTTGCAATTTGACGGCCTGCTCGTGCCCGGCTTGCTGCTGCTGGAAATTCCGCTGGCGGTAATGGGTGGTGCCATCGCCCTGCTGGTCAGCGGTGTCGGCTTGAACGCCATCGGTCTGGTGGCTTTTCTGACGTTGATTGGCATCGGCCTTAATCACGGCATCGTGCTCCTCTACCGCGCGCGAAGCAACGAAGCTGCCGGGATGCCGGTCGAGGAAGCCGTGAAGGAGGCGATTCACGTGCGGTTCCGTCCGATTGTGCTGACCACGCTGACGGCCGCGCTGGGCATGTTGCCCACCGCACTGGGCTGGGGACAGGGTGCCGCGCCCGAACAAGGACTGGCGGTGGTCATTCTCGGGGGCGTTCTCTGGAGCGCCGTCCGCAGCACGAATCTCATCCCGGCGCTCTACCTGCACTGGCGGCGGAAACAAATTGCGAAGGGGAAAATGACATGAGACGAGCCTGCTCCAATCGGGTGTTGCCGGGTGTCATGGTGATCGGTGCCGTATTGATTTCCGGCTGCGCGACGTATCATTCCAAACCCCTGCCGACTGCGCCCGACCTGATGCGTTCGCCCGCGTTGACTGTGCCTGCGGACACGTTTGCCCTGCCGGGATTGCCGCCGCATCCGTTTCTCACCAACGGCCTGGACGAAACGGCCGTCATCACTTTGGCGGTGTTCAACAATCCCGATCTCAAAGCGGCGCGATTGCAGGTGGGCGTGGCCGACGCACAATTGCTGGAGGCCGGTATGCTGCCAGACCCCGTGGTCAGCGGTGGCCTCGCCCGTTCGCCCTTGCACACCGGTTACAACCTTGGCCTGAGCGAGGACATTCAAGCGTTGATCACGCGCGGCGCGGCGAAAGCCGCCGCCAAAGCCCACGCGCGGCAGGTAAATTTGGACATTCTCTGGCAGGAATGGCAGGTGGCCGAAAAGGCGCGCGAGCTGTTCATCCAGTCGCGGGCGGACGATCAGCTCCAGCGCGTGTTGACCAGCAGGCGTGACCTGCTGGCCAACCGTTGTCGTGAGGACGCGGCCGCGCTCAAACAGAACAATGTGACGGCGGACATGGTTTCCAGCGATCTCACCTCACTCGCCGCCGCAGAATCCCAGTGGCACCAGCTCCAACTTGAAATCAATCAGACCCAGCACGCGCTGGACCAGTTGCTGGGGCTCAGACCCGGCGTGCGGCTTCATCTGGTGGGCCGGAGTGCCAGCCGGACGATGTCCCATGACGAATTTCAGGCGGCGGTCACGGCGCTGCCGCATCGCCGGGCGGATTTGCTCGCGCTGCAAGCCGGATATCAGAGCCAGGAGCAGCGCCTGCGCGAAGCCATTCTCGCGCAATTTCCTTCCATGAGCGCCGGGGTGGAACAGGCACGCAGCGCGGAGGAAGGCATCCACAGCATCGGTTTCACCGTGAATGTCACGCTGCCGATTTTCAATCGCAATCGCGGCCAGATCGCCATCCAACGTGCCACGCGCGCAGTGCTTTACCGGACTTATCTGGCGCGGCTTGATTCAGCCGTGAGTGATGCCGACCAAATCTGGCAAGCCACGCAAATCATGGAGCGGCAGTGGCAGGATATCGCTTCCAGCCTGCCCACGTTGCGGCAGGCCGCCGTTACGGCGAAACAAGACTTTCAACAGGGCAATTTGGATTTCAACACTTATACCCGCTTGCAGGTGAACTGGCTGACGCAGGCAGCGGACACCATCCGGCTGCGCACGTCACTCGACCAGGCCCGTGCCGCGCTGGGAATTCTGCTTGGCCGGCCGCTCACCAACCGGCAAACTCCGGACCAGCCGAGATCGGCTGCACCGCATAACGGATGGGCGTTTCGTTCATTCTGGCCACGCTCGCCTCGCTGGGCGTGGCGCTCACCGTCAGGCCGGCGTTGTGCCGGGTTTTCACGAGGGCCGTTACATTTTGCACCAGGGCGCGGTGCCGGGAACTTCGCGGGCCGATTCCATCCGCATCGGCAAACGCGTGACGGCGGAGCTGTTGAAAATCCGCACGTCCGGTCGGTGTCGCAGGAGGCGGGCCGCGCAGCGGTTGCAACAGGTCACCCGCAACGTGGCCGGTCGCG
>JAJXXI010000445.1 GCA_021781185.1 bacterium | reverse complement strand
TTCCGAGTCCAGCAGCAGACGCAACTGGTCCGGCTTGATTTTGCCGTCAATGATCGGCCGCAGCGCGCCGCAGAGGAATTCCATGGCGTGATGGTTTTTGTTGAACAGCGGATATTTTTTAAAAACAGCACTGGCCTCCGGCTCGATCACGTGTTCTTCCAGCGCAATCATGCCGTTGCGCCGGCCCAGCAGAAACAGCTCGTAAAGCACCTTGAACAATTCTTCGTAAGCATCCCGCCCATAGGGCCGGCCTTTGAGGCAACGGCCAAGGTTCCGCACGATGTCCATCAGAATCTTCTTGGGGGACATGATGATGAGCGAGCCCGCCGCGCCGCCGCCGATGATGAGGATTTCATTGACGAAGGCATGCACCAGAACGCTCATTTGCCCGCCTTCGAGCACGAACCCGCCGAAGACACAGACAATCACCGTAATGGCACCGAAGATGATGATCATGAGCTGGCGGAGTTTTGACCCCCGGCCATGCCGGACTCAAATCGTTGCAGGTAGGCGCGAATGGCCAGAATGGCCTGGGAATGAATCTGGCAAATCCGCGATTCGGTGAGACTGAACACCTCGGCGATCTCCCGCAGGTGCATGTCTTCAATGTAATAAAGCGCCAGCACCTTGCGTTGCATCTCCGGCAATTCCTTCAGTCGCTCAAACACCAGTTTTTTCAATTCACGCTGTGATGTTTTTTCCACCGGCCCCTCTTCCGTCTGGTCGGCGATCACATCGTGCAACGCGCTGCCCTCGCCTGCATCCTCGGCACCGGCGGCATCCAGACAAACGAACGCGGCGGGGCGCACCTCATCCAGCAGGCTGGCATATTCCGAGACGGAGATGCCGAGCGCCTTGGCCATTTGTGCTTCGGTGGGCGTTTTGCCCAGCTTTTGTTCGAGCTGGATCAGCACCTCCTTGATCTTGCGGGCCTTCTCATGCACGGTGCGCGGCACCCAGTCCAGGCGGCGCAGTTCATCCAGCATTGCCCCGCGCACGCGCAGGCGGGCGTAGGCTTCAAACGAGGTGCCGCAAGTGGGGTCAAAATTGCGCAGCGCCTGCAGCAAGCCCACCAGCCCCACGCTGTAAAGATCGTCCCGATCCACATGATCAGGCAACGTCATGGCCAGCCGGCCCATGACGGCGGACACCAGGGGAATATATTTTTCCACCAGCTCGTTCTCCACGTTGTCTTCCGCCCGGCGGTGATAACGTTGCCACAGTTCCTGAGCCGTCGGGGTCGGCACGGTCGTGACGACTTTCGGCTCCGGTGGTTCAACAATGCAGGGGCTCATGGTTTGACAGGTGTTTTGGCTTGCGGGCCGGGCGCGGAACGCGCCCGCCGCCGTTCTTCCAGCGCGCTGTGCAATCCGTCCACCCAGACGCGGCCCCACCATCGCGCCAGAATGCCGGCCAGCAGCGCGGCCACACACGCGCGCCACAGGACGATGGACCACGGACAGTTTCCCTCGAGGCTGAATCCAGCCCCGATCAAAAACCCGACCACGGATCCTAAAATCATCAACGGCTTCATGTTTACGTTCGCCCGTCGTTAAGCAGGAGGTTTGCCAGCGGGCAAAAACATTTTTCGATGTGCATAAAAACCTATGTTTACCGCCGCTTTTCGTTGGGGAACAGCAGGGCTGACTCGGCGCGCAGAAAGTCGCCCGGAATTTTTTGCCCACCGCCCAGGAAGCTCACGGTGCAATTTGTGCCCAATACGAAGTTCCAGAGTTTTACCCGCCGCCGCTCCTCGTCCAGATGCGTAAAGATCACCGATTCCGGAGCGAACGGCGCAAACGACTGGAACTGTTCAAAGAGAATGGAGGTTTCATACGCCGCATTCAGCACCAGATGCACGCGCGGCTCCGGCAGCGCCGCGATTTGATCATGCAACGCTTTCATGGCCTGCGTGTTTCCCGGCTCCACGCCCGGCAAATCCACAAACAGCAGGTCCGCCGCGTCCATGGGCGGATTCCAAAAGCGTTCCACCGGCACGCCGATCATCTCGCCGTGCAGGCTGAGCAGCTCGGCCACATTCGCGGTTTCGCCATCGAGCCGCCAGACATGAACCTTTTGTTCCTCGCGCAGCACCGCCGCCGTCATCCATTTGCACAGCGCCGTGGTTTTGCCGGAGCCGGCCGGACCGACCAGCACATGGGGCCGGCCGGAGCCGGCCAGCGGGCGGTGCGCGGGACGCCAGTATTTCGCCAGCGTCTGGCGCACCGCCGTCCATTCATCCACCGGCATCAAGGGCGGCTCTTCGCCGTGCGTGGCGTTCAGACGCCGCTCCAGTTCATCGGCAAACGCGGACAACAGGCCGAGCGATTCCAGCCAGGTAAGACTTTTCCAACGCCGCGCATGAGGCGCCGCGGGCGGTTCCATCTCGATTTTGTCGCCGAACGGCACATACGCGTCTTCACCCGGCGGGACGCTGTGCCGGCGCGGTTCCTTTTCCGGAATGCCGGCGACAACTTCGATGGAGCCGGTGTGTTTCCACAGCCGGGAAATACCGCTGGCTGGCAGCTTGCGCACGCTCACCACCACGGCCTCCGGCCCCAGCTCTGCATGAATTTGCGCCAGGGCCGCATTTGCGTTTTCCGCAACGATGGAAACGAATTTCATGGATGTTTGCCGGGGCTCCCGTCCTCATGGCTCCGGCGGGGTGGACGGAATAAAGTCATGGTTCGGGATGGGGAATCACCGCCGCATTTTGCACCTGCACCCGCGCGGGAATTTCCGCGTAGGAGAGCACCGCGAGGTCGTTGAAGGTGTTTTCAAAAAAACGGCGGAAGGCCAGCCGCAACTGCGGAGCGCACAACACCACGGGCTGCTGGCCGGCGGAAATCATCTGCTGCACGAATTTGGTGAGCGCGTCCACCACGTGCCGCGCCAGCTTCGGATCCACGACCAGCGCCACGTCCGTCGGCGACTG
>JAJXXI010000439.1 GCA_021781185.1 bacterium | reverse complement strand
CCCTCGATGGCCGCTGCCGCGTCGTTCAAGCCAAAGCTGTGCCGCAGCATCAGCGCACTCGACAAAATTTGCGCGATGGGATTCGCCAGGTTTTTGCCGGCGATGTCCGGCGCGGTGCCGCCGGCAGGTTCGTAGAAACCAAAGGTGTTGTCACCCGTTGTCGCGCCAAGGCTCGCGCTGGGCAACATGCCGAGCGAACCGCCCAAAGCCGCCGCTTCGTCGCTCAAGATGTCGCCAAACATGTTTTCGCACAGCATCACGTCAAACTGCGTGGGCTTGAGCATGAGCTGCATCGCGCCGTTGTCCACGAACATGTGCTCCAGGGTCACTTCAGAATACTGCTTGCCGATGCGCGTGACGGTTTCGCGCCAGAGAATGCCGTTTTCCAGCACGTTCGCCTTGTCAATGCTCGTCAGCTTTTTCCGGCGCAACTGTGCCGCCTTGAAGGCGACATGCGCGATGCGTTCGATTTCCGACGTCGTATAAACCATCGTGTCAATCGCGCGCTGCTGGCCGTTGCCGAGGTCCTCGGTTTTTTTCGGCTGGCCGAAATACATGCCGCCCGTCAGTTCGCGCACGACGAGAATGTCAATGCCGTCGCCCTGCCGTTCTTTCGCGAGCGGACAGGCATGGGACAACACTTTGGGCAGGGAAACCGGGCGCAGGTTCGCGAACAACCCGAATTCCTTGCGCAAGCGCAGCAAGGCGGCGCGCTCGGGGCGTTCCTCCTTGGGAATGGTCGGATCGCGATCCGGCAGACCGACGGAGCCGAACAAAATGGAGTCTGATTTTTTGCAGAGCGCGAGCGTGGCGTCGGGCAGCGCCTTGCCGGCGGCATCAATGCCCGCCCAGCCGACCGGCGCCTCGGTGAGGTTGAGGGTGAAGTTGAATTTCTCCCCGGTGGCGCGAAGCACCTTGATGGCCTCGCGCATGACTTCCGGACCGATGCCGTCGCCCGCGAGGGCTGCGATGTTGAATGTTTTCATGAATTCGAGCGGACAGTCTATTTTTTTGGCGCGCAGTGACAATGGAATTTTGCGAACGAGTCCCCCGATCAAGCGCCATTCCATTTTCAGGCCAATACTAAACCGGCTGTCGGGGGGACCTTTTGCCTTCAGTTTTTCGCCGGCGCGTTCGTCACCAGAAATGATTCCCGCCAGGGCCGGTTTTGCCGGTAGAGGTCGAGGCGCAACTGCATGCCGTTGGTGTTGTGCATCTGCGCGGCGGCGGCCAGGGCAAGCGCGTTCTGCGCGCAGATGACCGCGTTGGTATAATCCCCGTTTTCCGCGAAAGCCATGCCGAGAATATCCTGAACCACAGGCTGGACGTGGCCGGAAAGCTCGTCGGCCTTGAGCGCCAGGGCCAGGGCGCTGCGCCCGTCGCGGGCGGCGGCATTGACATTGGCGGCGAGGTAATGCGCAACCGTGGCGAGGGCTTGATAATTGTCCGGGGCAATCCGCAGCGCGGTGTGAAACTCGGCCTCGCCGGCGGCATCCCGGCCGGTCATGAAAAGCACTTTCGCCGCTTCGAGATGTGGCGCGGCGTAACGGGGATTGAGTTGTTCCGCGACCGCAAATTCGTGCAACGCCTCGTCGAAACGGCCCAAGGCGGCAAGCTCGCCACCGGCCGAGCTGTGCAACCCGGCATCGTCCGGTTGCAGGTGGATGGCCTGCTGATATTCGGCCAGCGATTCGGCGTGCCGGCCCAGCAAACTAAGCACGTTGCCGAGGTTCTTATGCACCTGATAACGCGGCGGCCCGATTTTTTCGGCCTCATGATAAATGGCCAACGCCTCGTCAAAACGGCCCTGCACATCCAGCGCCACGCCGAGGTTCACCATCGCAATGTCGTTGTTGTGCGTGACCGCAAGGGCGCGGCGAAATAGCGTTTCGCTGTCGCGCCAGAAAGACAACTGGTGTTCCGTGACGAGAATACAGGCGCAGGAAACCAATCCGGCCAGCCCGAAACGGATGGCTTGCGGCGTCTTCAGATCATCCGCCCACTCGTTCGCAAGGAAAACCAGGGCAATAAAAAATCCGATGGATGGCAGGTAGGTGTAGCGATCCGCCATCGCCTGATCGCCCACTTGAACCAGGCCGATGACGGGAACCAGCATGCCAAGAAACCACAACCAGCCGGTGATGAAATACGGCCGGGAAACACGCCACCGCCAGGCCACGGCGGAAATCAATAGCAGCAACGCCACACTGAGGATGACGCGGATCGCGGAAATGTGCGATGGCAAGGGATAAAGCACGCAAAGACCCGTCGGCCAGAAAAATTTCTCGAGATAGCCGGCTGCGGCCGCAGCGGCATTTTCGAGACGAAAACCCAGCGGCACGCGGGCCAGCGAAACCACGGCCTCCCCGCTGCGCTGGGCATAAAAGGTTACGACGCAGGAAACTGCGCTGAGCAGGAAGAAGGGGATTTTCTCCCGCAAAAGCGGAAAGCGAAACGCGGGCAGGGGAAACCGTTGCAAGGGCCAGTAATCCAGCAGCAGCAGCACGCAGGGCAGCGTGACCAGCATGGGTTTGGACAACAGACCGAGGACAAAGAAACCGAGGGCAAACCAATAACTGCTCCGGCGCTTTTCCCGCACAAACCGGGCGTAGCTCAACAGCGCCAGCAACGCAAAAAAGGCGCTCAGGACATCTTTGCGCTCGGAAATCCACGCGACCGATTCAACATGGAGCGGATGCCAGCCAAACAAGGCCGCGATCAGGGCGGCGGGCCAGAGTCGTTTCGTGAGCCGCCACAACAGGATAAAAAGCAGGGCGGTGTTGGCCGCATGAAACAGCACATTGACGAAATGGTGCGCGCCGGCATTGAGGCCAAACAGGGAACAGTCGGCCATGTGCGAAATCCACGTGAGCGGATGCCAGTTGCCGGCATGAAAGCGGGTAAACGCCCATTCCATGCCAGACCAGGACAAGCCGTGTTT
>JAJXXI010000141.1 GCA_021781185.1 bacterium | reverse complement strand
GCGGTCAGCGAGGCTTTATGCAGATCTACTCCGATGGTTTTCGTGGTGGTGGTATTCATAATGGTTCTAGCAAACGGGGGATTCGTTCCCGGTGCAAGAGCAACATAGGCTTCACCCTGATTGAAATCATGGTGGCGATTCTGATTTTCAGCATTGTCATGGCGGCCATTTACTCCACCTGGGCGGCCATCATGCGGGCGACCCAGGTGGCCAACGACGTGGCGGCCCAGGCACAGCGCCAGCGCATCACGCTGAGCACCCTGGAAGATTCGCTCATGGCCGTGCAGTCGTTTCAAGCATCGCCGCAGTATTACAGTTTTATTGTGGAAAACGGCAATTCGCCCGTTTTGAGCTTCACCGCGCATCTGCCGGATGTTTTCCCGCGCAACGGCAAGTTTCTCAACCCGAACACCGGACGCGATTTCAACCTGCGCCGCCTCACCTTCACCCTGCAGGCGGACAAGAACGGCACCGAAGACCTCGTCCTGCGCCAGAACCCGGTGCTGATGGACATGGACCCGGATGAACAGCAATACCCGCTGGTGCTGGCTAAAAATGTCCGCGCATTCACCGTGGAATGCTGGGACACCAACAAGCTGGATTGGACCGATGAATGGGATGACACCAATTCCATCCCCACGATGCTCCGCGTGAATCTTGTCATGGGCGGCAATGTAAACAATGGCACGAAGGCGCCGGATGTGACCGTGACACGGGTTTTCTCCATTCCGTCGCAGACCATGCCGGCCGCCATGCAACAGGGTGGCATTCCGGGCGGAGCCCCCGGAGGCGCACCGGGCGGCTTCTCCATCCCGCCGCCGCAATTTAAAAGATGAAGATTTCGTGCCGCCAACCCCCCCGTGGATTCGCCATCATCGTGGCCTTGGTGGCCATTACGGTGCTGTCCATTCTGGCCGCCGGCCTGGCGATTTCCATGAAGGTGGAATCCCAACTGGCCCAAAACTCCAATGACAGCGAGAAGCTGCTCTGGATTGCGCGGGGCGGCGTGGAACGCGCCAGTTGGATTCTGTCCCAAGAACCGCCGGGACCGACCTCGCTCAAGCAAATTTGGGCTGGCGGCCCGGGAATCGGCCCGGAAACAAACGGCCCGCTCGCCGGCATTTCCTTGGATAATTTTCCGGTGGGCGACGGCTCGGTTTCATTGAACATCGTCGAGGAGGAAAGCAAGATCAACGTCAACACTGCCGACACCGCGCTGCTGCAACAAGTGCTCACGACGATGGGCGTGGATGCCGGAGCCATTTCCACCGTCAGCGACTCGATCCAGGACTGGATTGACAGGGACGACGCCACGCGACCCGCCGGCGCGGAGAGCGATTATTATCAGGGGCTCACGCCGCCGTATTACGCCAAGAATGCGCCGATTGACGACATCCAGGAATTGCAGTTGATCAAGGGCGTCACGCCGCGCATGTATGACGGATCTGGCCAGTCGGGCGATCAGGCCGCCCCCTTTCAGCACCACAAACTGGGCTTCGGCGGCACACCCGGCCAGGAAGCGGATTATCCGTTTTTCTTCACGAATGTCTTCACGGCATTCTCCAGCGGCAAGATCAACATCAACACCGCCGACACCAATGTGCTCCTGTGCATTCCCAACATGGACGACACCACGGTGCAAAACATTGAAAACCTGCGCGACAGCGAGGGCGGGATGAACAACTCCGGCGTGATCAGCGGTTGGAACCAATTACAACCGATCCTGTCGAACCCGGCGTTGATGAATCAACTTCAGCGCTACTGCACCTTCAGCGGCACCACCTACGAGGTTCATGCCCTCGCCCGGGCGGGCAACAGCGAGCGCGAATATGTCGCCGTGCTGTTTCGCGGGCCGCGCGGCGTGCAGGTCGTCGGCTTTCACCCGAAATGAGTTGAATTCAGCCTTCTGCCCGCTATCGTTGCCCCATGCGCGCGCTCTGCGTTTTTCTGCTCACGCTTGGTCTTTTTGCCACGGTTCACGCCGCTGATGCCGTCACCGGCCGGGTGATCAAAGTGCTGCCACTGCTGCTTGACCAGCAAGGCAGGGCGGCCATTTCTCCCAGCCTGTTTGACCGGGATGCCTATCAGGCAAAATTGCGGGCGGACACAAATTTGGTTTCCGCAATTCGCTATGACATCCTCTGGTCCGCCAAACACGCCAAGGACGCCAAGCTCACACTCCGCGTCGAACTGCGCGGCGTGAGCACGAACACTCTGCCGGCGCTGAAGACGCTCCAAACCGAGGTCACCCCGGGGCGCTTCAGCAAGTGGACGGAACTGCGCCTTGACGGCGGCGACTACAAACAATTCAGTGCCGTCACCGCCTGGCGGGCCACGCTGTGGGACGGGGACCAACTGCTCAGCGAACAGAAATCCTTTTTATGGTGAAACCGGCACGCCGCACCCGACTGGCCTGTTGCCTTTTATTACTAAATTTTTTCAGTGTTCACGCCGGGGATTTTCCCGTGTGGCGGATCGGCGAAACCGCCACCCGGGATGTGGCCACGCCGGGGGCGTTGGACGTGGTGGATGCCGGCGCCACCGCCGCCGGCAGAGCGGCACTGGCGCTGAAAGTGCCCGCCATTTTTCTTAGCGACAACAGTGCCACCAACATAATCGTCCGGCAGGTGACGGCGGCATTTACGGAAGCCCATTCCAATTTTCTGTTTGGCATTCAGGAAAGCTTCCAAAAACGCGTGCTGGATGAACCAGCCATTCAGACGCCTGACTTCGGTTATTTCGTCACTGCCTTCAACATTCAAGACAAAAGTTTCCCCATCAACAGCGATCTCGCCCGGCGGTGGGCCCATGGCGAATCCGGACTGACCACCAAAACCAACCTCATCCAACTGCTGCTCCAGGCGATGTCACAACCGGTGCGCCCGGACCGGTTGCCGGCCGGTTTCACCCTCGGCAAAACGGTGCGGTTGGTGCCCGCAGCCGGCGC
>JAJXXI010000658.1 GCA_021781185.1 bacterium | reverse complement strand
AACTCCGGCTGGGTGGAACTCGACACCGCCGCCGTGCAGGGTGCGCACGAAGCCATGGCTGACATGGGCGTGGAAGGCCTCATTGCCGTGCCGCAAAAGGTCGGCATGGAACACGTCGCGCACCTCGATGATGAAGGACTACAGCGCTTCTCTGACTCGCCGGAAGCGAAGGCGCTGCGCGAGCGCGTCAAGAACTTCAAAGGCGTGCCGCCGGCGGATCTGCCCAAGACGTTGCAGGCGGATCTGCGCCCATATCAGAAGGACGGCTTCGATTTCCTCACGCATCTGGTGCAGGTCAAGCTTGGCGGCATTCTGGCTGATGACATGGGCCTCGGTAAAACGCTCCAGACGTTGACCTGGCTGGCGTGGCTCAAGGAGCGCAACGTGAAAACCCCCAAGCCTTCGCTCGTGATCTGCCCCGCGTCCGTGCTGCACAACTGGCGGCGCGAAGCCGAGCGCTTCACGCCCGGCATGAAGGTGCTGGTGCTCGAAAGCGGCGCGGCGCGGCACAATCTGCGCAAGCAGATTCCGCAGCACGACATCATCGTTACGAACTACGCGTTGCTCCGCCGCGATCTGGAGGAATTCCACAAATTCTCCTTCCGCGCCGTCATCCTTGACGAGGCGCAGTTCATCAAAAATCCCGGCGCGCAGGTCACGCAGTCCGTGAAGCAGTTGAAGTGCGAAAACAAAATCGCGCTCACCGGCACGCCGCTGGAAAACCGGCTGCTCGATTTGTGGAGCATCGTGGATTTCATCCAACCCGGCTATCTCGGCAATCAGGAACAATTCCTCGAAACCTACGAGCCGAAAGGCGGCGAGAATGCCGAATCCGCCCAGCGCATCGCCCGCCGTCGCCTGTCCGCAAAATTGCGTCCGCTGCTGTTGCGCCGCCTCAAGAAACACGTCGCGAAAGATTTGCCTGATCGCATCGAGCAGCGCCGCGACTGCCCGCTCGGTGACGAACAGCGGAAACTTTACCTCGCCGAACTGCGCCGCAGCCGCGAACAGATCGAGCAGGCCGTCGCCACCCAGGGGCTCAACAAGAGCAAGATGCACGTTCTCGCTGCGCTCACGCGTCTGCGCCAGGTTTGCTGTCATCCCACGCTCGTGGGCAGCGACACCGCCAGCGGCAAGACCGAAACGCTGTTCGAGTTGCTCGATTCACTCGTGGCCGAGGGCCAGAAGGTGCTCGTCTTTTCACAGTTCGTGCAGATGCTGCACATCCTCGAAAAGGAATGCCACGCCCGCAACATCCGCACGCACATCCTCACCGGCCAGACCAAGGACCGGCAGTCGGTCGTCAATGATTTCCAGAAAGACACCGGCGCGAGCGTGTTCCTGCTGAGCCTGCGCGCCGCCGGCACGGGCTTGAATCTTACCAATGCCAGCTACGTCGTGCTCTACGATCCTTGGTGGAATCCGGCCGTCGAGGCACAGGCCATTGACCGTTCGCACCGTATCGGCCAGACGCAGACCGTAAACGCGTATCGTCTGATTGCGCCCGGCACCGTCGAGGAAAAAATCTGGGAACTGCAACAGAGCAAGGCCCAGACGATTGCCGACGTGCTCGGCGAGGAAGGCTTCGCCCGCAGCCTCACGGCGACGGATTTGGAATACCTGTTCTCGGAGGATTGAAAAATATCATTTCAATTTTCCGGCACCATGCACAAAGTAAAATTCAAGCCGATTACGACGGCCGGCATGCATTTGCGGATTGCTGATTCAATTTATCCAGAGTTTTACACGTCTTGGAATCGGGCTAAACAATCAGAAGTTGATGAACACCTTGATTTGCTGAAACACGCCAAGGATAAGCGTCCAATTCAAGCGTTCTTCCATCAACATCGCCACTTTCTCGTTGAACATCTTCGCGGTGGACACGGACGTTGGGCTGTTCCTCAACAGCGTCTCGGTTCTCAGTATGTTACCGATTCTATGCTCGGCGCATCACATTCTCTTGGATCGGACTGAGTTTCTTCGGTTCACCGCTGTTTTCGGTGGAGTTAGGATTGGGGCAGGCGAAGCTTGCCTGCGGTGAAGTAAAGCACGGCGATGAGGTGGGTGGTGGAACGATAGCCACGGGCTTTGCGTTTGGTGACGCTCAAGACACTGTTTAAACCTTCCATGAACGCATTGGTCACGCCCCACTTCCAGTGTGCCAGGACGCCGGCCAGATGGCGCTCGATCATTTGCGCCAGCTTCGCCATCGAGCCAAAGAGGCTGGCCTTGTAGAACCGTGCCACCCAGCGCACCCACCGGCACCAGACTTAAAAGCGCCGCCGTGCCGCGCCCGCCTCCGGCGACCGATAAATGTCCTGTAACACCAGCCGCATCTGATATGCCTTGGCCGTGGCGAGCTGCTTGTTTTTGATGCCCGCCACCTTGAACTGGCTCAATTGCACTTCGCCGAAGTTGATCCCACCAAAAGAGCGGCCGGCCATCGGCGGCGTTATCGGCTGAAACTTCGGGCCGCGATCGCCAATATCATCGCTCTATTTCGGAGTTTGGGTTTTGAAAGTATCAGATTCGCACAATTCAAATAATTAGGCTCGTCCTGACAAGCCCACCAAAAGCATGTCTCAAAAACGACCACACATGTCCCGTCTTGATATAGTCGAAGACCGCCTTGGTGACTAGAATGCGAGAAAATTAATTAATGAACAAATTAATTAACTTAATAATTATGTGCCTAACAAAATTGAAGACCTTGCCTGTGGCAGCCTTGGCTATCGGATTAATCGTCACCGGGGTGCCGGCAGCCAAAGCGGGTTTATCCTGCAATGTCTGGAGTTCGAGAAAGCATTCAGGAAATACCGTGATTGGTTATGACTGTAATACGCACCAAATTACGGATGGTTCTTCTAAGAACTCTTATCAGTGCTATGACTTGATCAGCACGAAAGGTTTCTGCGATTTCACTTACCAAAACGACAAAAATGGAAACGACTACC
>JAJXXI010000227.1 GCA_021781185.1 bacterium | reverse complement strand
GGCCCGCTGGCTTGTTGTTGGCAATGCGGACGAGTTTTTCCGCCAGCAAGCTCGCCGGTTCGTTGGCAAATCCCAGCGCCGAACTGTGGGAAATTTTTTTCAACTGCCGTTTTATGGCGGCGTTGATTTTGGGATGCTGGTGACCGTGGAGGTTGGTCCAGATGGAGGAATTGGCGTCGAGATATTCCCGCCCCTTGGCGTCACGCAGCACCGCGCCTTTGCCCCCAGTGACGACGATTGGCTCGCGGCGGAGCCAGTCGCGCATCTGGGTAAACGGATGCCAGACGAATTGTTGATCCAGTTGGGCGAGCTTGTTCATATCAAATCTTCAATGGCGAATTTGATCCAAAGCGCGGACGAGTGTCGCGAGGTCGGTGGCTGAATGGGAGGCGGTCAACGTAATGCGCAGCCGCGCCGCGCCGCGCGCGACGGTTGGGTAGCGGATGGCTGGGACAAAAATGTTTTGTTCACGGAGCGCGGCGGCGGCGGCAACAGCTCTGGTTTCACTGCCAAGAACCACGGGAATGATGGCCCCCCTGAATTCCGGTTTCCGGTTTCCGGTTTCCGGTTTGAAAAGGCCGGCCAACGATTGAAGTTGTTTCCGGCGGCTTTCGCCTTCGGCGGATTGTGCGATTTCAATTCCAGCCACAGCAGCGGCAGCGGCGGCGGGAACGGGTGCGGTGCTGAAAATGAAGCTGCGGGCGCGGTTCACGAGAAAATCAATCAGCACGCGGCTGCCGCAGACATAGCCGCCGCTCGCGCCGAGGGCTTTGCCGAGCGTGCCCATCTGGATTTCAATTTGATGGCCGACTGCCAGTTCATCGGCGAGACCGCGTCCGCTTGCGCCGAGGACACCCGTGGCGTGCGCCTCGTCCACCATGATCCAGGCGCCGTATTTCTCCTTCAAGGCGACCATTTCGCGCAGGGGCGCGGTGTCTCCGTCCATGGAAAAAACGGATTCGGTGACGATCAGGACTCTGCAATCCGGTTTCCGGCTGCCGGAGTTGGCCCACTTTAAAATGTTTTCGAGATCGTTCAGGTCGTTGTGATCGAAGACGCGGAGTTTGGCACCCGAAAGCCGGGCGGCGTCCACGATGCAGGCATGAACGAGTTTATCGAGGATGACAATGTCGCCCTTGGTTAGCAGCGCGGTGAGCGTGCCGAGGGCGGCGGCATAACCGGTGGAAAAAGTGAGGGCCGCCTGGGTTTTTTTGAAGGCGGCGAGCCGTTCCTCTAAAATATGAAATGGTGCCAGCGACCCGCAGATGAGCCTCGATGCGCCCGCTCCGGCTCCAAAGGTATCCACGGCTTTGACAGCCGCCTCTTTCAAGGCGGGATGGCTGGCGAGGCCAAGATAATCGTTTGATGAAAAATTCAGCAGTGTCCGGCCACCAACTTCAATGCGTGGACCTGGCGCGGAATCCACCCGGCGCAATTCGCGGAACAAGTTCTGTTCCCGCAGGGTGTCGAGCCGCGTTTTTAAAGCCTCGTCAAGTGAAGTCACCCGGGCAATTTACGACTTAGGATTTGCGATTTACGAGTCTAAACCGAATCCCAGCCAGCACATGGCGCGAAGGGGGGTGTGATGATCAGAGGCAACGAACTGCCAGAAGGGTGGTTTTGGCAATCCGTGACCGTTCAGCAAAATGCCCATCTAACGGCGGAGTTGACCGGCGAATTATCGTCTCAAAACAATGAAACTGCCTAAAATACAAGCACGAAGCAGAGACATCAGAGATGTCTCGCCGGGAAACGACTGGAAATAATGTGACAGAAGTGTCCTGTATTTGGCCTGTTTGAGGAAAAATTCTCACTTTATAAGACATCGCGGGATTCTCTTCACTGGCAATCACTTGGCCAAGGACATGCTTATTGCATCCAGCCAAGTTGTATGGGGCGCATGGAATTACGGTGAACCGATTGGAAGGGAAAAACCTATGAACCTGAATACTAAAAAGAACATCCTGATCGTGGATGATGATCCATTTCTACAGAGCCTTTATCGCAAGGCGTTGGAGCGCGAGGGATTCAACATATTAACCGCCGTTGACGGTTTGGATGCCATTGAGATGCTTCCCAATCTCTGCGCGGATCTGGTCGTCTTGGATCTGATGTTGCCGAAGATCAACGGGTTGAAAGTGCTGGAGACCATCCGGGGGGATGAAAACCACAAGAATTTGCCGGTGCTCATTCTCTCGAATGCGTATTTGCCGGAGGTGGCGCAAAAGGCCGTGAAGAATGACGTCACTTCGGGCATGTTAAAATCCGAGTGTTCACCGCAACAGCTCGTGAAGATTATCCGGGAGACCCTGAAGATGGGGATTGCTGTGGCCGATAAAGGGCCCGCTGGCCGGGGGTCATGGTTTTCCAATTTGTTGGGGAACAAAGCTGAAAATGCAGCGCAGAATGCGACTCCGGCCAAAGTGGCCACCGGCCGGACGGAGACAGGAGCATCGAAAGGTCCCGCCCCGGGATCGGCCGCGTTAATTGAGGTTCAGAATGAACTCCAGAAAAGCTGGCCGACGGACATCGCGATGATCCGGGAGATTTGTCTCAAATATGTCAAATCGGTCGGCACTCAGGAGGCTGAAGAACATCTGAAAAACCTGTATCGCCGCCTCCGGTTGCTGAGCGCTCGTGCCACCATGGGGGAATGTTCCCATATCAGCCAGTTGAGCAATGCCTTGGAGGCCATGTTGTTTGAACACGGCTTCAACATCAAACGCACCATGTCACCATCGGTGCTGCAAACCATGGTGCAGGCGGTGGACTGCATCGAATACCTTTTCAAAACCGGTCGCACCGCTTTTATTCCGAACAACCGGAGAAACCGGATTCTGCTGGTGGATGATGATCCGGTTTGCAACATGGCCAACGAACTCGCTCTCAAGCGGGCGAATTTTGACACGGTGAGCGCTGTGGATGGCATCGCCGCCCTGGCGTTGCTGGAAAACA
>JAJXXI010000094.1 GCA_021781185.1 bacterium | reverse complement strand
ATCGCCCGAAGGTGCTGGACATATTGGGCATGGCCTGCGCCGAAATGGGCAAATACGATGATGCGCAAATGGCCGCGCAACTGGCGCTGCAAGCGGCCACCGCCGAGAAAATGACGGGCCTTGATCCCATTCAACAGCGGTTGGATCTATACAAAAAACTCCAGCCATGGCGCGATTCCTTTGGCAACACCAACGCGCCGGCGAGCCATTAGCCGGCCATCAGTGCCGCCAAAACCCGCTTCACCGCCGGCTGTTCCAGAACGGTTGCCGGCTCGAACTGCCGACCCAGCCACGGCAGTTTGAAGATGTTCCCCGGCGGGAAAAACTGTCCCAGCAGGCCGGCGTTTGACCGGGTGGCGGAATCCAGTTTCGGCGGCGACATCAAAACAACTTTGGCCACGGAGCGGGCTTTTCCCGGCAGCGCCGCCAATGTCAGCAAAACATGATTCACGGTTCCCAGCTTGTTTGGCGCGAGAATGATCGGACTGGCGCGCAGGGCGACGATCAAATCGCACGAATTAAAATCCTGTCCCAGCGGGCTGAACAGGCCGCCCGCACCCTCGACCAGCGTCACGTCAAAACGCTTTTGCAGGGTGCGGATATGGGCGAGAACGGGCGCGCGCTGCACTCGCTTGTGTTCCAACCGGGCAGCCAGCAATGGCGCGACGGCGGCGCGGAAATGCCAGGGATTGATTTCATCCAGCGTCAGGGTGCCATCCATCGCGGCGTGCAGCTTGCGCGCATCATCGCGTCCGCCGGAGCAGAGCGGTTTGAGCGCGGCCACACGAATTTTGCGGGCCCGCAAATACTGTGCAAGCAGAGCCGTCAGGACGGTTTTACCCGCGCCGGTGTCCGTGCCGGTGATGAAGATCATTGGCTGCATTCGCCCACATCAAAGCCGGATTGCGGTTTTAGTGCCAGACAAGAATGCAGCTTCGATCTCAAGGGGCGTATCTGAACCCAGTGCTGGTCCCCGGCTGTGAGTTGCCGCCGCGCGCCAGGCATTGCCGACTTTCGCTGACATTTTCATCCGCCGCGCCGGTTCGGCGGCCTCGGGGCGCATCTGGGCACGGTCCTTGACTGGGTGCGGCCTTGGTAGTGGCACAGGCATCCTGCCGGTGAATTGCGTCCGCGTGACCTGACTGGCAGAAACACACAGGCAGGATGCCTGTGCCACTACGCTTCCGGCCGACGCCGGTACCGTTTCATCCTGAACTTAAGGACCGTGTCCAGATGCGCCTGCAGCCTCGGGATTGATCTTTCCCCGGCCATTCCCTGGCGCAAGAATCGTCGTGCTTTTGGCTAGTTTGTTCTGTCAACCGTCCGCCAAATTCGGGAATAATGTCCCACCACATGCTCTGCAAAATATGAAAAACGCCCATTCGGTAAAAGATAACGCCACCAGCCGCTGGCTCTCCTATCGCCCCGAAATTAAAGTGGTGGACTGCACCATCCGCGACGGCGGCCTGATGAACAATCACCATTTCGACGACCAGATTGTCAAAATGGTCTATGACACCTGCGTCGCGGCGGGCGTGGATTACATGGAGCTGGGTTACAAAGCGTCGCGCAAGAACATCAAGGCCGGCGAGCACGGCGACTGGAAATACTGCACCGAAGACGCGCTCCGCCGCATCGTCGGTGACAACAAAACCAAATTGAAACTCTGCGTCATGGCCGACGCCGAGCGCTGCGATTATCACGAGGACATTTTGCCGAAGAAGGATTCCGTCCTCGACATGATCCGCGTGGCCACCTACATCCACCAGATTCCGACCGCGCTGGAAATGGTCAAGGACGCGCACGACAAGGGCTACGAAACCACCGTCAACCTCATGGCCGCCTCCACCATTCCCGACGGCGAATTGACCGAAGGTTTGGAAATGCTCGCCAAATCCGAGGCCAGGGCAATTTATGTGGTGGACAGTTTCGGCGCATTCTACAGCGAGCAGGTCCGCGCGCTGGTGAAGAAATACCTCGGCCACTGCAAGGCGTCCGGCAAGGAGGTGGGCGTTCACATGCACAACAACATGCAGCTCGCGTTTGCCAACACCGTCGAGGGCATTATCGAAGGCGCCAACTTCATTGACGCCACCATGGCCGGCCTCGGCCGCGGCGCGGGCAACTGCCAGATGGAACTGCTCCTCGCCTTCCTGCACAACCCGAAATACGAACTCCGCCCCGTGCTCGACTGCGTGCAAAACCACATCGAGCCGCTGCGCGCCAAACTCCTCTGGGGCTACGACCTGCCGTATCTGCTCACCGGCATGTTGAACCAGCACCCGCGCACCGCCATCAAGTTCAAGGAAGCCGAACTCAAGGGCGAAAAGGGCGACATCCTCAAGTTCCACGACATGGTGACGGATCAAGAGTGAGCGCAGGCGATTTCGATTCAATTGCAATACCCGCCACGGCCTTCGGCAACGAAGGCCGTGGTTTTATGCGCTGAAGGCGCTACTGAAGTTAATTCCCATTCTTCAACGCGCGGTCAATCGTATCGTGGATCAACTGCGTTTCAAAGTAGGGACAAAACAAATCGCACACAGATTTGCCGATATTCAGCGTGGTGTCGTCCCACTCCTGCTTGTCAGGGTCGTAAATCATTCCCCGCAATAAAGCCGGGTTGTGGTGTTTCACATCCGTCCAGCGCCAACCCCACTGCTCCATGTAGCCCAGCATCGGGCCGCGACGCTTGACCACCTTGCACGCCAGCGGATGTTGGGCCGGAAGGAAATAGTTCACGCGAATGCCCTTTTCGATCTCGCCATCAATAACGCCATTGATGGTCGGCTCCATCTTGCGCTCCTTGAAAATCTGCTTCAGCGTCCGGTCGGCGACACTTTCCTCGGATGTTGCCGGTTCGTATTTGTAAATCAAATGCGCGATGCTCACCAGCGACTCCGCGAAAAGCTGAACGTCTATTCCTTGCAGCGGCAGGGAGATCTCCTTCTGTAA
>JAJXXI010000453.1 GCA_021781185.1 bacterium | reverse complement strand
GGCACGGTCAATGGCGGCAGTGTGGCCAATGTCAGCATCACCAACGGCCAGTTGGGCCTGGTAATCTTCAGCGACAGTTCGCTGCCGTCCACCGATCTGTCGAACGGCTACGCGCTGTTCGTTTCGGCGAAGGCCAACGTGAGCGTGGCCGGCGGTGCCGTGGGGGCCAGCGCGATTTTGACGGTGCAGCGCAACAGCACCACCCGGACGGTGAATGTCTCGGTGTCGGTGGGCGGGGCGGTGGTGCCGGTGAGTTTCTCGGCAACGCAGGTGTTCAACGGGCCGGACAACCCGGGCGCGGCTTACACCAATCTGGCCGTCAGCAACGGCAGTTTGACCATTGCCAACCTGATCACTTTGACGGCGGGCAATATCACGAGCAGTGGCAACACCTACACTGCCACCAATGCCACGATCACGTTCAACGATCCGACGTCGCCGACGCAGGCGCTGTTCACGATTTCCGCCGGCTCGATTACATACACCAGTGGCACGGCGTGGAACCTGGCGATCACCAACGCCAGCCTCTCGCTCGGCGGTTTCATCGTGATCTCGGCGGGCACCCTGGTCGTCACCCCGGACGCCACCACGCCGGGCCTCACGCATATTCACATCAACAGCGGCACGCTGGCGCTCTACTACAACTCCACCCTCTACGTCAGCATCACCACCAGCTTCAGCTTCCATTTCGGCGGGACGGACGGTTTCGCGATTGACGGCGGGGCGTCCAGCATTCTGACTAACGTCAGTGATTTTCAGATTCTGCCGGGCATTACCGGAGGCGACTCCGGCCCGCCCTCCGGCTCAGTTGTCAGTGCGCTCTCCGGCGGCAGTCAGACCGTCACGGCGAACGGCACCACGGCCACGCCGCACAAACTCGGACCACTCACGATTGATACGCCCACGTTCTCCTTCTCGGATTTCCATTTTGCCCCCGGCGGCACCCTTTCGATTAACCTTGGCATCAGCACCACCGGCAGTCTGGCCATCGGCTCCAGTGTGACGGCGAGTTTCACGAACCTGAAACTCCAGTTTACGCTCGGTTTTAAGATCAATCTGGCCAATCCGTTCTCGCTGCCGACCAACATCACGTTCAACAATTTCATCGTCACGGCCGGCAACATCACGATCAAGATCGGCTCATTCCTGACGCTCACGGCGAACAATGTCACCATCAATCCGCAGGCTGGTCCCAATCAGGATCTGATCAGTTTTGGCGGCGGTTCGACGCCGGCGACTTACGGTCTCTCGGCCACGTTGAATGCCGGTCCGCTCACCTTGACGGGCGGGGCGAGCAATTTTGCGATTGAAGGCAACGGCACGCTGCTGGCGAAGAGCAATTTTGTGGTGGCGCTGGCCGCCGGCCAGAACACCGCCAGCGCCGTCAGTTGGCCGACCTGGCTGCCGATTCAGAACCTTTCAGTGGCGCTAAGCTGGACTGATTTCAACAACGATCCGGGCAATTTCATCCTCACGCTGTCGGCCACGGTGACCAAGCCCAGTTTCCTGCCCAGCACCATGACGTTTACCGGCACCGTCACCGGTTTGCAGATTAATGTTGGGGCGTTGGCGGCCAATGATGGAACCTTCCCGATCGTCGGCATTGGCAGCGTCGGGATCACCGTGGGCGGCACACTCTTTGGCGGCCCGGTCAGCGCCACCGTCATTCTTGGCATCGCCAGCTTCGACGCCAGCAACAACCTCATCGCCAATCCCGGCCCCAATACGTCGGTGGCCTCGCGGCAGTTCTATGCGGCACTTTCGGGCACGGTCACGATTCCCGGCCTGGGCCAGTTGAGCATGCGACTGGCATTGTGGCAGTATGGCCCGTTGTCCTTCTACATCGAGCTGCCCACGCAGATCATTCTGGATCCGGAGACCGGGCTGGCCATCACCAACCTGCGCGGCGGCTTTGACCTCGGCGCGACGCTGGCGACACCCGCGAGTCCGACGGACATGCGCAGCGGCCAGTATCAGCCGCCGCTTTCGCAGGATGCCGCCACCTGGAATGCGGCACTGCTCCAGCAGATGAGCACGTTGCTCAAGGCGGGCAACACGAGCCTCGGCAACATGTTTGCGCCGCCGATTGAGATTCATGCCGGCGCGACGCTCTTTGACGCCTATCTTTCGACCAATGCCTTCCGGGCGGACATTGATCTGACGATTGGTCTGGTGACCAACTCGGACGGCTCGGTTGGGGTCAAACTCCTCATCAACGGCAACTTCACGTTCGGAAATTCGCTGACGGTCAAAGGCTATCTCTTTGCCGACCTGTCCCAGGTGCAGGCGGGCCAGGGCAAATTTTTGTTTCTGGTGGACATGCCGGGCACAAACCCGATTTATTCGGTCTATGGAACCCTTTCCTTCCAGTTCCTGGACGCCAATCACAATCTGGTGACGCCCACGGCCGCCACGCCGGCCACCTACTTCAACATCACGGTGGATGGCGGTGCCGTCTGCAATGTTGACGGTCTGGTGGGTTTCAAGGTCACCGGCACCTTGTCGCTGACCTTCTCCGCGACAAGCTTTGAAGTGGAGTTCAGCGGCTTCCTGACCATTACCAGCCCGGCCATTGGCCAGGTCGCGGAAGTGGCGGGGGACATCGTCATCAACAACAGCGGGGGAACGATCCAGATTTGGGGCGTCATCTACGGCCAGTTTGACATGGACCTGAAACTGCCGTCCGGCATGGAATTTTCCGCGCACGGCGCGGCGGAGATTGACTTGAACACCACCGGCAGTCCGGTGAATGTGACGCTGTTTAAGAACGCGCCGCCGGCCACCACGGTCACGGCACCGACGGTGACCACGCCTTCTTCGGGCACCGGCACATCTGGTGGACAGGTCACGGTGCAAAAGACCTTCACCTTGGCCCCAACCAGCTTTGAATTGCAGATCGGCGGCGTGGCGGATCTGACCCTGAACAACTTCCATGTCTTCCGGGTGAGCGGCGCGCT
>JAJXXI010000210.1 GCA_021781185.1 bacterium | reverse complement strand
ATATAAACGAGCAAGGCGGTCCACACCTGCCTGCGCACGGCATCGGCATGGTGTGCGGGGGAAGCCGCGCAAAGTGCAGCGTCAATTTGAGTTCCTTGAAAACGCTTCAAGGAACCAGCGGCAGCGATACAGGTCGGCGATGGTCTGCGCGCTCCAGGTCACGTTGCTGGTCAGGAAAATCATTTCCCGGAGTTCGCCGTCCACCGCGACCCGGGCGGTGACGCGCGCAGTTCGACCGGATAAAACCTTGCCGTAACCTTGCCGTCGGGCCGGTCAGGGCGACCAGGTCGTCGCGCAAAATGTTTCCGGCTGGGCCGGCCTGAAGTTTTTGCACCACCCGGCCTTGCAGATTGTCCTTGGCCCGTTTGCCTCAGAAAACCTCCCGGCTCCCCAGGTCGGCCAGATGGCTGAAGTTCACATACGCCTTGTCAAAGATGACGATCTCCCGGTCTGGTCTGCGCACATTTCCCGTGCCCGCAGGTTGTCCTGTTCTCCGGCGGTGTCCACCAAGGCAAATTGCGGCAGAAACATTTGCAGATTCAGCCGGACATGACATTTGCGGCCGCCTTACGCCGGCGATGTTTGGCCCAGTCCAGACAGTTGGCCACCAGTTGGCTGGTGGTCGAATCCACGACATGAATCACCCGCTTGAGCCGGAAGGCGAAGCGCGGCCGGTGGCGGGTGCCAAAGTCAGGCGACAGCGCCTGCAAGTGCGCCAGCATTTTCCAGAACAACTGTTCGGCCAAGCGTGGATCCTGTTGCCGGTTGGCATGGTAAAGCCCGTTCCTGCTCGGCGGCGTGGCCCCGCGAATCGCCGACAGCGGCCCGGAGCGCGACCGCAGGGCGTCGCAAACGTCATTGAGGCCGAGACTGTGCGTCACCTGCGCATAAAGCAAACTGACCACATGACTCCACGGACTAAAAGTTTGCGCTTTGGTTTCACTGTCCGCAGCCCGCGCCAGTTGCGGCACCAGAGGGTTGGGAATCAGATTGCAAAGTTGCCGGAGAAGCGAAAGCTTACTGGCGGCTGGCTTGTGCCGGGTTCGTCCATTCATGCCCGGCCTTGTGGCAGGGCTCAGACGCGCAAGCCAACCCTTTTTTATCCCTCAACCCTCAAACTCATGGGACTTCTGTGGAAAATATAAACCCGCTAACCAAACGCATCCTTGTTCTATGGTTCATCATTACGCTCGTGACCATCGCTGGCCTGGGGTGGCTGAGTTGCAAACTGTGGCGACGAACCTCAATGGCGCGATGAAAAACATCCAGAACGGCACGGCGCGCCTGCCGGAAATCAGCGATGCCGTCGCCAAGGATGCGCAAATGCTGCCCGCGCCGCTGGTGGAGCAGACGCAGACCTCGATGCCCAAAATCGAGCGTGTGGTGGAAGCCATGCAACGGCACTGGCTCTTGCGCCGTTACGTGAACAAGACAAATCCGCCACCACCCTCCCATCCGCTGCCCGAAATTGCCACGCCGAAACCGCCACCGGTGCGGGTGCTTCGTTCACCCACGGATGCATGGAATTATTGACCTTCGCAAGTTGTGGCACTTCATATTCATGCGAACAGTGAGAAAAATCTCCGTCCTGGCGATAGTTCAAAAGCAAGCGATCTGGCACCGGCATTGAGGCTCGGTCAAAGTGCCAGAGCCAAAGTGCAGGTGCCAACGTGCAAATACATCCAACCGGTGTGTCCTGCCGGCTGGCCTTGCACGGCGAACGGCCGATACGGGCTGGCTTGGTTTTACGAACGTGCCTTCAAAAGGTCGCGGATTTCGCCGAGCAGCTTTTCCTCCTTCGTCGGCTCAGGCGGTGCTGCCGGTGGCGCTTTTTTCATCGCATTCATGGCTTTGATGATCATGAAAATGCAGAAAACGACGATGGTGAAATCTATCAAAGTGTTGATAAACGAGCCGTAAGCAATCACCGCTACTCAGGCATCCTTTGCTTGAGTGAGAGAGATGATGGCCGATCCATCTTTGGCCAGTTTCGACGGATCGAGGTTGATGAAATTCACGCCTCCCATCATTTTGCCAATGGGAGGCATGAAGATGTCGTTGACCACGGAGGTCACAACCTTGCCGAAAGCCCCGCCGATGATGACGGCCACGGCGAGATCCACCACGTTGCCTTTCATGGCGAACTCTTTGAACTCTTTTAACATGCTCATGGTTTTTTAAGTGGTTACCGTTTGAGCAAATTGCTGGTGGCGGTGGCAGCGTCGGCGGCAGCTTTGGCGGCGAGTGCTTTTTGGATTTGTTCTTTCAGGGTGTCCACGAGTGTTTGCTGGTCGGCACTGAGGGTTTGCCCGGCGAGTTGCTGGAGGACGTTTGAAGCATCCGTGAATTTGCTTTCGGCAACGAGGTTTTTGGCCTGATCAATCAACTTCTGGACCTGGCTGTTGACAGCGGCCTTCGCGGCCTCGGCCTGTTGCTGGGCATTCGTCACTACGGAAGCAGCGGTGGCTTTCAGGTCGGCGACCGGTTGCATTGCGGCGGCAGCGGCATTGGTTGCGGCGGCGGATATATCCATGGCTGGAGCGGTTGGCGGCGTTGCTGAATCGCCGGAAGCCGGGGGCGCTGCTTGGTCCGGCTTCTTGCAGCCGGCCAGCCCGAGGGCGAGTGCGGCGGCGATGGTGATGAATATTCGGCTGTTTTTCATGGCTTTGTTTTGTTACAGTTAAAGGGCTGGCAGGCCGTGCGGCCTGCCAGCGCATTGTTTGCTCCAGCGGCTTAGTAAACGCGGGTGCTCTCTTCTGCGGTGGTTTCATTGGGGATGCCGTCCGACGTGCGGATGAAGGTCACGCGTGCATCGCCCACTTTCACGCCCTTGCCGACCATGCTGTATTCAAACGCCTGTTTCGGCGCCAAGCGCGGATACGCCGGGAATGTCACGGTCTTGCCATCCACCACGCCGCCATTCGAGGCGTTTACCGGATCAATTTCGGCAGGGAATTTCA
>JAJXXI010000350.1 GCA_021781185.1 bacterium | reverse complement strand
CTACCAAAACCCCGGCAAGGACGCGAAGAAGATCGCGCTCGCCTGGGCCAAGGGCATTGGCGGCACCCGCGCCGGCGTCATTGAAACGAACTTCAAGGAAGAGACCGAAACCGATTTGTTCGGCGAACAGACCGTTCTCTGCGGCGGTGCCAGCGCGCTCGTCCAGGCCGGATTTGAAACGCTCGTCGAGGCCGGTTATGCGCCCGAGATGGCCTACTTTGAATGTCTGCATGAGCTCAAGCTCATCGCCGACCTGATGAACGAAGCCGGCATTAGCGGCATGCGCTTCTCCATTTCCGAAACCGCGAAGTGGGGTGACGTGAGCGTTGGCCCGAAGATCATTGACGCCAGCGTGAAGAAACGCATGAAAGCCGCGCTCAAAGACATTCAGTCCGGCAAGTTTGCCAAGGATTGGGTCAAGGAATATGAAGGCGGCTACAAGCGCTACAACGCGTTGCTCAAAAAAGGCGAACAGCATCCGATCGAGAAAACCGGTGCCAAGCTTCGCGCGCTCATGCCGTGGATGAAGAAGGCCAACATCAAAGGCGCGCAAGCATCGTATTGATATTTAGTGTCTGGCCGGAAACGTGTGATTTTTGAAGTGCGGCGGGACGCGGATGGCAACGGCAAGCCGTTGAAGAGCTGAAATTGCCGCCGATCACGCACAAAACTTCAATCTTCTCCGGCGACAACGACACTGCGCCGGTCAGACTGGGCGGATGGCCTTGCGTGGGCGGCTTCAGGCCGCCAACGCCAGGGTGTTGCGGTGCCTTCGTTTCTGCCGCAGTAATTCCCGTCCGATGACGTGCAGGTTGTAGCTCATCACCCCGCAACCGACATAGCGCCGGTAGCCGTCCAAGCCCACATCCAGGCAGCGGTTCAAGCCGTGATGTTCCAGACTGTTGATTTCACTTTCCACCGCGCTGTGTTGGTGGCGCAACGCCGTAAACAGCTTGCCGCTCTCCCGCGCCATTTCCACCGCGTTCTTTTTGCCCCGTTTGGGCATCACCACCGTCGGCACATACAAACTCAACAGCTCCCAGTCCGCCGCGCGGGTGAACCCTTTGTCAAAACTCAGGCTGGCCACACTCCCCGGCCCGTAGCGGCCCGGCAACCGGTCCGCCACCGGAAGGCTCTGCTCCACTTCCGCCGCCTGCATCAGCACGTCCTAGTCCTGGATGAGTTGATGTTGATCCGTCGCCACCAGCAGGCGATGGCCCAGTTCCACGTTCGGCCGTTGTTTGCCTTTCTGGATCCATTCGGTGTGCGGTTCAAACGGGGAAAACACCTTCGCGTGCGCCGGAATGGGTTCCTCGTTTAACAGCCGGCGTTCGACCAGATCCAGATGCTTGTCCAACATCGCCTGGAAATAGGCCAGCCGCTCCCAGCGGCTGGCGCAGACGGTCTGGCCGCACAAGCCCAGCAAACCCTCCCGCACCTTGGCCGACAACTCCCGGCCCACCGCCAGATACGCGCGCACGGCGGCTTTGACGCGGGCCTCCTTGTTGGGCCCGCCGCGATGGACGATCTGGCTGGCGGCGCGTTCGCACGCCTGGAGTTGCCGCCGCCACGCCTTGAACTTGCGGCAGGCGTGGCCTGCACCCACGGCGCTTCGCGCGAAGCGCCTTGGGTCAAGGCATCGCCTTGTCCACGCACTGGCGGCCCGCGGCCCGGAGCCGGTTCAGGTCGGTGGGGAAATGCACGTCACTTTCCAGCACATAGCTGTCCACCTTCATTTCAAGCGCCGCCTCTTTTTGCGAACACCTCGCGGCCTGCGGCCCCAACTGCCGCGTTGATCTGTTGGAGCAGTTCGTCATCGAGCAGGGCGACGTTGTCCCGCAGGGTTTGATGGCCGAACCGTTTGGCCTCCTCGCCCCACGGCGCCGCCGGCACGCCCAGCATCTGGCGCACGAGCAAGGGATGGTTGGCCAGGTCTTCCATCCGATCCCAGTCCGCCTCCAACCCCAACCGCACCACGCCCAGCACGAGGATTTGCCAGAGGTTCATGCCGGTGCGCCCGGTGGCCTGCTTGCCCGCCAGGATCCTGGCTTCGAGCAGGCTGAAGATCTCGGTCTTGAGCGTGGGGTGCATCCAAATCCACTGGAGACCCGCAAATGACAACTACGAAAGCTGCGATACCGGGCAGTGAACTTGCGATATTGAAACAGGATGTGCGGTGTCGAGCTGTTCGCTGCTGGTGCCAAACACGCGCCGCACCAACAGATCAATCTTCTGCCGCAACAAAATGCTTTCCTGACGGGAGAGTTCCAACGCTTCTTACCCGCCGTCGTCCTCTCGGATGCCGAAATAGTGGTTCATGCTGGGATCACGGGGAAAATCATCACGGGACCAGCCATGGAGGCTGGTGAAAAATTTCCCGAGGACACCAAGAGCGCAATTTTCATTAAAACTGCACTTAAATCAGCTCTACGATGCCCTTACTATTGCGCAACTTTACAAGAGCCGCTGGCGCGTGGAATTGTTCTTCAAATGGATCAAGCAGAACCTGCGAATCAAACATTTTTTTGGCACAACTGACAACGCAGTCGAGACACAAGTGTGGATCGCGGTCTGCGTTTACGTGCTGGTCGCGATCCTGCACAAAGAACTGGGACTGGAACTTAGCTTGTCGCAAATGCTGCAAGTTTTGATCGTTAACCTACACGGACAGCCCTTATAATGAACAACTCATGTAGTTGACGATTCACGATTGGAAGCACTTACCACCTACGCCATGAGCCGCGAAGTGCGTTTGCCAAAACTTCGCTCAGCGAGCCAGAGGCCAGCGTCACACCTGGATTGATTGTGAGTAGTTGAATGTGTTTCACTGCTGACCAATAGGAAACATGCTCAAAACCATTGATTTAAGAGGGTGTTACGAAAGTAAAAGTGTAAAAGGCTGATTTCATTGAGGATTCTGCGGGTTTGTAACTTGTGCGGGTGAAAGCGGGGCTGTGGTTTC
>JAJXXI010000718.1 GCA_021781185.1 bacterium | reverse complement strand
TGTTCCATCTGTCTGGCATCCACCTTCACCAGGTGCGGGCCGGGGGCGGGAACCAAATTCACGGTCACCGATTCCGTGTCCATCAGATGACGCAACACTTCGTCCATGCCGGCAACAACCTGGTTCAAGTTGAGGACTTCCGGCTGAAGCATCTGCTTGCGGCCATACGCCAGCAGTTGGCGGGTCAGCGTGGCGGCACGGCTGGCGGCCTTGGTGATTTCGGCCGCGTTTTCGGCGAGCGGACTCCCGGCGGGGAGGTCTTGGATCAGCAGTTCACTCTGGCCGATGATGGCCGTGAGGATGCTGTTGAACTCGTGAGCGATGCCGCCCGCCAGCTTGCCGACGGTCTCCAGTTTCTGGGATTCCTGCAACCGTTCTTCCATGAGCTTGCGCCCGGTGATGTCGCGCGAGATGCCCATGGTGCCGATGATGTTGCCCGCCTGGTCACGCCAGGGCATTTTTGAAGTCAACACCCAGATGACCCGGCCGTCGCGGTGGGTTTCCTTTTCTTCCACATTTAACATCGGTTCGCCGGTGCGGATGATTTCCTGCTCCGCCTCGAAGGCGGGACGCGCATGTTCCTCCGAATAGAAATCAAAATCCGTCCGGCCCATCAGTTCGTCCGGGCGGGTCAGATGGAAATGCTTCAGCATCGCCTGGCTGAATTGAACAAAACGGGACTCCCGATCCTTGAAGTAAATGAGATCGTTCGTGTTTTGCAACAGCGCCACCAGCAGCGCGCTGGTTTTCTCCAGGGTCTCCGCCGCCCGTTTCCGTTCCGTGATGTCCTGAACAAAACCGTGCCACAGGATGCTGCCATCGGGTTCGCGCTGCGGCACCGAATGGCCCTCGATCCAGATTTCCCCCAGCCGGGCATGACGCGTGCGGAACTCGTCGCGCCAGGGATTCAACGTGCGGGCGGACCCGGCCATCGTGGCCTGCACATGCCCCAGATCGTCCGGATGGATCAAGGCGAAAACGGGAGCGGCATTTTCAATGACATCGCCAGGCTGCAAATCGAAGATCTCGCTCAAAGCCCCGCTCGCGTATGGCATCTGGGTGGAACCATCGGGACGCAACCGCAGGGAATAAATCATGCCCGGCACCGTCGCGGCGGTGTGGACGAGTTGATCCTGCAATTTCACGCGCTGCCGCAAACCCTCCTCGGCCTGTTTGCGTTCGGTGATGTCTTGATACGTCCCGATCAGGCCGCTGATCTCCCCCGCGGAATTGCGCAGGGGCAGCTTGCTCGTGAGCAGCGTGATGATGTTTCCTTCGGGGGTTGTCTGGGGTTCTTCGATGTTAAACCTGGGGCTGCCGCCATTGATGATCTGGCGGTCATCCGCTTGATACATGGCCGCGTGCTCACGCCAGCCCAACTGGTAGTCATTTTTCCCGATGAGGTCTTTTGGATCGGTAAATCCCGCGTCGCGCGCGAAGATCGTGTTGCAGCCCAGGTAAACGAGATTCTTGTCCTTCCAGAATACGCGCACCGGTATCGCGTTGAGAATTCCTTCAATGATCTGCTGTGATGACCGCAGGCCATCTTCCGCCTGCTTGCGCTCCGTGATGTCGCGACCGATCCCCATCAGCTCGACGACCCGGCCGTCTTCGACCCGGGTGGTGACGAAAAACTCGGTCGGCAGCACTCCGCCATCCCGCCGGTTCAGGCGCAGTTCGAAGCGTGGCAGCACTTCGCCGAGCACGGCTCGGCCAAACAACTCCTGGGCCCGGGGCAAATCCCCGGCCTCAATAAATTTGCTGTAACTTTCTCCGAGGCACTCTTCCCCGGTCCAGCCCGTCGCCCGGAAGAATTCCGGGTTGAGCGACAAAATGATCCCCTGGGGTGACAGGGTGAGAATGTAATCGCGGGCCATTTCAACCAGCGCGCGATAACGCTGCTCGGAGGCGTGCAGCGCCTGCTCCGCCCGCTTGCGCCCGGTGATGTCGCGGTCAATCCCGCGATAACCGCGCCACGCACCAGTGGCCTCGAGGATGGGCACACCGCTGGTTTCAAGGACGACCAGATGTCCATCCTTGCGGCGGTTGATGTTTTCCAGATCACGAAACGGTGCATGTGCGGCGATTGCAGACGCAAGGAGGGTTCCCACGCGTGCGGCCTCTTCGGGAGGCATGAAATCAAGCGGTGATTTGCCCAGGACTTCTGCCGGCGCATAGCCGAGCAAATCCAAAACGCGAGGGCTGGCGTAGGTATAGTGGCCTTGCTCGTCGGTCTCCCAAATCCAGTCGCTCGTGTTTTCCGCCAGATTGCGGAATCGCTCCTCGCTGGACTGCAACGCCGCCTCCGCCCGTTTGCGCTCGGTGATGTCGCGGAACGTCCAGATTCGGCCGTAGTATTTTCCATCAGTGCCAACCACGGGCGCGGAATACCGGTCCAGAATCATTCCGTCCTTGAGTTCAATCTCATCGCGGCTGTTCTCCTCCGGATGGGCGTTCAGGTAAACCACCTGTTTGATGAACTCGGCGGGATTACGCGTCGTGTCGGCAACCCACTGGAGCTGGTGTTGATCGCCCCGGTCTTTCGCGATGTGCGGGGGGATTTTGAACAGCCCGGCCATCCGCTGGTTCTGCAGGATTTTTTCCCCCTGCGGATTCACCACCAAAATCCCGTCAATGGAAGAGTTCGCCTGCGCTTCCAGAAATGCGGTTTTCCAGTCCAGCTCGTCATTCGCCTGCTGAAGCCGGGCGCTGGTCTGGCGCAATGCCGCCTCCAGGGTTTCAAAACGTCGCCGCGCTTTTCCCCGTTCTTCGTCGTCAGGTGTCAGCGGATGTTTCATGAGGTTTCAAGTTCGTTGTGTGGTTCCCCTGTCCAAAAGCTCCCGCACTGTGCGGGCCAGCGCGGCGGGCGTGTAAGGTTTGGCCAGAAACTGGATGCCGACCTCCTGCGTTTCGGCATGGGCGACGACTTCATCCGTGTAACCCGAGGTGAAGAGGATTTTGAGATCGGGG
>JAJXXI010000162.1 GCA_021781185.1 bacterium | reverse complement strand
GTCAATCGCCGCCACCGCCACCGCCGCCACCGCTGCCGCTCATGACGGTGATCATCTTGATCAGGGGCAGGAACATCGCGATGACGATACTGCCGACGATGAGGGCGAGGAAGACGATCATGATCGGCTCCAACAAGGAGGTCATGGCCGCCACGGCGTTGTCCACCTCTTCGTCGTAGTTGTCGGCGATTTTGAGAAGCATTTCGGGGAGGGCACCAGTCTGTTCACCGACGTCCACCATGCTGACGACCATGGGCGGGAACACGCGGGAGGCTTCCAGCGGGGCGGTGATGGTTTCGCCTTCCTTGACGCTTTCATGCACCTTGGCCACGGCGTCGGCAATGATGACGTTGCCGGCGGTTTCCTTGACGATGGTGAGCGCCTGCAAAATCGGCACGCCGCTGCTGACCAGCGTGCCGAGCGTGCGGGTGAAGCGTGAGATGGAAACCTTGGTCACCACCGGCCCGATCGGCGGCATGATCAACCGGGTTTTGTCCCAAACATGGCGGCCAAACTTGGTCCGGATGAAGAGCATGAACAAAATGACGAAGACCACGATGCCGCCCAGGGTGGCGACAATGTTGTGCCGGATGATGTCGCTGACCGCCAGCACAAACACGGTGAAACCGGGCAACGTGAAACCCATGCCGGCGAACACTTCCTTGAATTTGGGCACCACGAAGGTCATCAGCAAAACCATGATGCCGATGGCCACGATCAAAACGGCGCAGGGATAAAACAGGGCGGCCTTGACCTTGCCTTTGATCTTCTGCGCCTTTTCGGAAAATTCCGCAAGCCGCTTCAGGACGACTTCCAACACACCGCCCAGTTCGCCGGCCTTGACCATGTTCACAAACAGGCGGTTGAAAACTTTCGGGTGCTGGGCCAGCGCCTCGGAAAAGGTGCTGCCGCCCTCGATGGAGGTGGCCAGATCGCTCAGCACGCCCTTGAGCACAACGTTGCGCTCCTGTTTTTCCAGCACGCGGAGGCCGCGCAACAGGGGCAAACCGGCATCCACCAGCGTGGCCAACTGCCGGGTGAACGTGGTCAACACCTTCGGCTTCACCTTCCCGCCCAGGCCGGGAATCTTGATGTTGATGTTCATCGCCCCGCCTTTTTTGCCCCCCTTGGCCTTGGCGGGTTTGCTCCTGGCTTTTTTGCCGGATGATTTGTCCGCCTTGTCCGCCTCGGCGATCTTGGTGGGGAACAGTCCCATTTCCTTCACGCGGCCGATGGCCTCGTTCTGGCTGCCCACTTCGATGGCGCCCTTCGTTTCGTTTCCCCGGGCGTCGAGGGCTACATAATTATATCTTGGCATGGCGGATCAGGTGTATTTGACGACTTCCTCAATGGTGGTGTCACCCTCAAATATGCTGCGCAAGCCGTCTTCCCGCAGCGTGACCATCCCCAACTCCACCGCCTTCTGGCGCACCACGACCGTCGGGGCGCGTTCGTTGATGAGGTTGCGGATGGCGTCACTCACGACCAACAGCTCAAAGATGCCTTTGCGCCCCTTGTAACCCGTGTCATTGCAGGTGGAACAGCCGCGACCGTAGTGAAACACCTTGTCGCCGAGATCGTGCGGCGAGAGGCCCAGCAGCGAGAGCTGCTGCTCCGTCGGCTCAAACGGCGTGCGACAGTTCTTGCAACTGGTGCGCACCAGACGCTGGCCGAGCACGGCCATGAGCGTCGAGGAAATCAAAAACGGCTCCACGCCCATGTCCACCAGACGCGTGACCGCGCCGGGGGAATCGTTGGTGTGCAGCGAGCTGAGGACCAGGTGACCGGTCAGCGAGGCCTGGATGGAAATCTGCGCCGTCACCAAGTCGCGGATTTCCCCAACCATGATGATGTCCGGATCCTGGCGCAAAAACGATTTCAACGCCTTGGCGAAGGTCATGCCCTGCGCCTCGTTCACCGCCACCTGCATGATGCCTTCGATGTCGAACTCGACCGGGTCTTCCGCCGTGAGCAGCTTCGAGTCAATGGTGTTCACCCGGCGCAGGCAGGAATAAAGCGTCGTGGTTTTGCCGCAACCCGTCGGGCCGGTCACCACAAAGATGCCGTTGGGGCGCTGGATGACTTCCGTGACGAAGTCATAGACATATTTGGGCAGGCCGAGCGACTCGACCTCCAGATTGACCGACGAGCGGTCAAGCACGCGCAGCACGATGGATTCACCGAACGCCGTGGGGAGCGTGCTCACGCGCAAATCAATCTGCTTGCCGCCAATGGTCATGTTGATGCGGCCGTCCTGCGGGAGGCGCATTTCTGAAATGTTCAGATTCGCCATGATCTTGATGCGCGAGGCGACCGGCAGGGCCAGATGCCTCGGCGGCGGGGCCATCTCATACAACGCGCCGTCCACGCGGTAGCGGATGCGGAATTCCGTCTCGAACGGCTCAAAGTGAATGTCGCTCGCCCGGTCAATCACCGCCTGCTGGATCACCAAGTTGACGAATTTGACGATCGGCACCTCGTTCGCGAGCGCCTCGGCGGCCTTGGCATCGTCGCCCGCCGCCGTGACATCCCGGGCCAGCTTGTCATCACCCAGCTCCTTGAGAATTTCAGAAAAGCTTTCGCTCTCCTCCTGGCCGTAAAACCGCTCAATCGAGCGCTGAATTTCGGCCGGGTCGGCCACGATGATCTGGATGTCGCGCTTGGTGGTGAAATTGATTTCATCCGCCTTGGCCGGGTCGAGCGGTTCCGCCAGGGCCACCTGTAGCAAGCCGTTGTTGAGGCCCACCGGCAGGCACTTATACATCTGCGCCACCTTGGCCGGAATCAACTGGAGCAGGTCCGGGGAAATCTCCCGGTCCTTGAGCGAGATGACCTCCGTGCCCAGGGCGCTGGCCATGACATGCAGGATGTCATCCAGCTTCATGATGCCGAAGTCCTGCAACACCTGGATGACAGGCGTGGCGTTGCGCCTGAGCTCGCCGACGACCTCCTCGTATTGCAGGTCGTCAAT
>JAJXXI010000419.1 GCA_021781185.1 bacterium | reverse complement strand
AGCGTGCTGAAGCCGGACTGCAATTTCTCGTAATACTCCGCGATGGTCCACGGCAGGAACCCGCTCAATTCGCGTATGTGATCGGCATTACGCGCCGGGTCAATCGGCGGAAAATTTTCGGGATGGGCCGCGCGCGCCTTCACGATGTCCGCCACGAAATCGTAGCGCAACGGCGGCAGGGTCTCCGGCGTCAGCCCATAAAGCTTCAAGTCCTCCATATCAATATAGTGGTCCGGCCCGCTGGCGTGCCCCAACGCCAGGCCTCGCCCGGTCTTGGCATCGGTGATGTTGCGCCAGCGGTCGGCCTCGCCCGCCAGGAACTCGATTCGGGTGCGCGCCGCCGGCGTGAGGACAAACGCGGGAAAATTTGTCGGCAGCGAGGCCAGCGCCAGTTCGTTCACCGCGTGATGCTCCTCATAATCCCAGGCCGAGGCATTGAAAAGGGGCGTGCCGGCAAGCAGCAGCATTGCGAGAAATGTTTGTTTCATAAAACCCATGGCGAGCCTAACGCACGACCGCAGCCATGCAAAACATATTTCCCGCCCGCGCGGATCCGTTCATAAGTTCGCGTTCAATCGTAAATGGGCGTGTGCTCTACCCGATGTCCGCAACCTCCGGATTTGCCGGAGGTTGCGGACTGGGGGCTTATCTGTGATTTTTGTGTGTTAGAGGGTGTTGCGAAACTTTGTGCAACCATCAGTTGGGCAGTTAAATGCGGCTGGTTTCGGCAGGAGAAAAATTGAGGAACGTGGCCGGGAATTTGGGGCCAGCCGGGTGGCGAATTGGGAACGGTGCGTTGTAATTGGGGAAGTCATCCTAAAAATTGCGCTGCGGATGGAAACCGGCGGATTTGGGGTGAAAAAATCCTCAGGTCAGGGTGCGAACCTTTCGCATGATGGCTTCCAATAAAACTTCCGTCCGTTGCCCGTTCCCTCATGAAGTGCGCCCTGATATTCAAGCATGACGAGCGCGCGTCAAGTTTTGTTCAAAATAAATTTGATGGCGGAAATGGCGGCCAAAAATTATTTGCTTTGAAGATTTGTCCGGCGAACATAGGTGCAATGCAATTTGTTGATTCCGCCAGCAAAAAAATTCTCCCATGACCCTCACCGATCTGCTCGAATCCGTCCGCCGCGTCGAGGTCCGCACGAACCGGCTCGTGAACGACACGATGGTCGGCGCGTATTTAAGCGGCTTCAAGGGGCGCGGCATGGATTTCGAGGAGCTGCGCGAATACATCCCCGGCGACGATGTGCGCGACATTGACTGGAATGTCACGCATCGTCTCGGCCGCCCGTTCGTGAAGCGTTTCCGCGAAGAACGCGAGCTCACCGCCGTCCTCGCCGTGGACGTGTCTGCGTCGTCCCGCTTTGGCTCGGCGAACCGGACCAAGCGCGAGTTTGCCGCCGAAATCGCCGCCACACTCGCCCTCTCCGCCGCCAAGAATGGTGACAAAGTCGCGCTGCTGCTGTTCACTGATGAAGTGGAATTGTTCCTTCCGCCGCGCAAGGGTCGTCGGCACATTCTCCGGCTTGTCCGTGAATTGCTGGTGTGTCAGCCCCGCAAACGGGGCACCGATATTTCCCGCGCACTGGGCTTTCTGAACCATGTGCTGCATCGCCGGGCCATCGTATTTCTGCTGACGGATTTTTTGCATGGCGACAACAGTGGCACAGGCGTCCCGCCTGTGAGTTCCCAAACTCACTACGTGCCTATGGAAATACACAGACGAGACGCCTGTGCCACCCTCGGCCTGACTAACACCCGGCACGATGTCGTCTGCCTGCACCTGCACGATCCGCGCGAAAGCGAATTGCCAGACGCCGGGCTGGTGACCATTGAAGACGCCGAGACGGGTGAATTGCTGGAATTGAATTCCGCCCGCAGTTCCGTGCGCGAACGCTTCGCCGCCGTGAACGCCGGGCGTCTGGCCGAGCTGGACCGTGCGTTGAACCGCACCGGCGTGGACACCTTGCGGCTGAATACCGCCGAACCCTTCGCTCCCACGCTCCAGCGTTTTTTTGAAATCCGCCGGGGCCGGCGACGCGGCTGAAATGAAAGGAAACATCCAACCTGCAACGTCCATCCTCCAACGCTCAAGGCGCGGGCGGTCACGCGCCGTCATTGAGTGGTTGGCCTTGAAGGTTGAATGCCTGATGTTTTTTGTTTTACCGGCGCTGCCCTGCTGCGGCCAGGCGGACACCAACGCCCTGCCTGCGCTCGCGCCCGCTTACGGCGAACTGCCGCCGACGTTTTGGGAGCAGCACCAATATCCAATCATCCTCGTTGGCGTTGCGTTGCTCGCGGTTTCGGTTCTGATTTTGCGCGTGTGGCTGCGGCCCGCAACGCCGGTGATTTTGCCGCCGGAAGTTTGGGCACGGCAAGCGCTGGGAAAATTGTCCGCGCGGCCGGAGGACGGAAATCTTTTGAGTGAAGTCTCGCAGATCCTGCGCCGTTATGTCAGCAGTGCGTTGGAATTGCCGGCCGGCGAAATGACGACGGCGGAATTTTGTGCCACGCTCGTGGCCGGTGGAAAAATCAAACCGGAACTGGTTGAAAGCCTTTCCTGCTTTCTGCACGAATGCGACCAACGGAAGTTTTCCCCATTGCCCGCCGCCGCCCCGTTTCACGGCCCCCGCCGCGCTCTGGAATTCGTCGCCGCTGTTGAAGCGCAAATCCTGCGGAGCGCGTCCGTTCCGGGTGCGGGCGCATCCAAATCACCGATGGCTCCGGATGTTCGGCAAACCCAACCCCACCCGGACACGGTTGCGCCCGGGAACGGGCGTGCTCCGCGATGAACGGCGAATTTGAATTTCAATATCCGTGGCTGCTGGCCTTGCTGGGCCTGCTGCCGGTCTATGCGCTGCTGCGCGGGAAAACCGGCAAGTTCTCGGCGCTGACGTTTTCCAGCGCGGAAATCGCCCGGGAGGCAGGCGCCCGGGCGCGGTCGGCGGTGGGGCGGATTTTATTCTTCC
>JAJXXI010000573.1 GCA_021781185.1 bacterium | reverse complement strand
TTCGGGCGTGAAGACCCGATGACCGTCCGGAGGCTGGCGGCCAAGGATCGCGACCGGGTGCGCGGCGGCGGGCCATTGCGCGGTTGGGATAAAATCCGGGATGAAGGCCAGCCCGCAATCGGCCTGGGGCAAAACTGACCCGGCGGTTTGCAGGCTCAGTGAATGTAGCGAAAGGCAGAAAGAATCATCGTGCCGGTCCGAATCCTGCGGCTGGCCGCCGGTTGCGGCCGCCAATGTCAGATGGACCGGTTGGGCGGGACAATGGTCGTCAGCACAGAGACATTCAGCGGAACAAAAACCCGCCGCCAGCAGCCAAAACACCAGCAACACCGCCGCCCAAATTCGGAGCATCGGCTGAAGTTTGGCCCGTCGCGAGTAAATCATATCACGGGTTTGACTCGAACACAGTGCGAAGCCAGATTGGAGTTGTCAACAAATGTTTGTTTACTGCTTGCACCATGGTTTGTCAAATTTCGGAATTAACCCGGCATTCCCAATGCCGTTGGGTTTCAACCAGTTTTCGGCGAAAATTTGGGAACCGCGTCAGGGGAGCAGCGTGGCGCGGTAAAACCGCGACGGCGAACCGGGCGGCGGCAGGTCGTTCATCTGGCTCATCCCGCCCATGACGGTGAAATTCGTCAGTATCTGCCAATTCGCACCGGTGCCCAGATGATCCGCGTAATCAATGCGGAACTGGCAGCCGGCGGGCGCGGCCACAGTTAGCTGGGGCATTCCGTTGGTCAGGTTCAGGCCGAACAGACTGACCGGCATCGAGGCGACCGCCACCGTGCCCGTGGCGTTGCGAACAGTCACGGTGTATTGACCGGCGTTCGTAAAGGTCATGCCGGCCATCGGCAAGGTCGCGTTGGTTGCGCCCGGCATGGGCACCCCGTCATGCCACCATTGATAGGTCAGTGGCTCGCCGGCACTCATTTGCATCTGCAAAGTCACCGGCATTCCCGCCCCGACGATTTGTGGCGTGGATGCCGACATCATCATCACCGGCGCGGACACCGGCGTCAGCAGGAAGGCGTTCGTGTGCCCGGCGAACATTCCATAACCCACGATCTGACCCGCCGCGTTGAGGCCGCGCGCCGCCATCAGTTCCCAGCCGCTGTTCGTCGGGATGAGATTATTCAAATCCATCATGCGCACGGTCCCGCCCAAAGCATTCGTGACGAGAAAAGCGTGCGGCATTCCGTTGGTCCAATCCGCCATGCCAACCGCGTCATTGGCGTTGTTGAGGCAATAGGCAATGCTGTTGGTGCCGCCCAAGGTGCCGAGGTCCACATTCATCCGGCCCATCATGCCGTCACTGCCCGAAACGAACGCGTGATGGTTCCCGGCGCTCATCTGTGACTGGCCGGCAATGGTCCCCATGTCGTTGACGAACCAGGACTGTCCGCCGGTCGCACCCACACCGCCCATGCCCATCGTCGTCATGCCGGACATTCCCTGAAGGGCGTTGGTTGACATGATGGGCTGCATGCCGCCGCCGGACTCCATGGTAAAGCCCACAACCATGCGATTGCTGTTGATGCCATACGCTTCGGCGTTCGTGCCGCCGGAGAGGCCCAAATCCATCATGTCGCCAACGATGGCATTGGTCATAAAAAAGGCGTGGTGGCTGCCGTCTGTCATCGCCGCCCAGCCCGCCAGCTCACCCCGCGCGTTAATCGCGGTGGCGGCGCTGTTTGAGCCACCCAGCGTGCCCAGGTCCATCATCAGGGAACTCGCCGCCGCATTGGTGCAGAGGAATCCGTGCCGGTTGGTCGTGGATAATTCCGCCGTGCCGGCCATCCAGCCGTTGTCGTTGATGCCGTAAGCCCAACTGTTGCTCCCGCCCAGCGTCCCCACGTCCATCATCCGTCCGCCCTGGAACATGAAGGCGTGGCTATTGCCCGAGCGCGTCTGGGCGGTGCCCACAATTTGTTCGTGGTTGTTGATGGCGTAGGCGAGACCATTCGTGCCGCCCAGCGTGCCCAGGTCGGTGACGGCGTAAAACTGGGCGTGGGCGACTCCGGTGAAGGCGAGAGAGGCCAGTGCGGTTAGAAACGAATGGGCAGCGGTCCGGATTCTATTTTGGTGCATGATATTGTAATTCTTGATTTTTAATTCTTGATTTCACCGCACGTCGCCATTGCCCGCCCAAAGTAAGGATTATTGACGTTTTTATCCGCTTGGAGCCAACTGGCGCGGGCCATCGAACAATAAACCTCAACGTAGGCGTCTTTGGCCTGGTGATCGGCGAGATATTTGATGAGCGAATCGCTCAACGGCCTGAACGCGGCGCGGGCCGTATTCAAATCCTTGGCTTGGGCCAGGGCTTCTGCCTCGGTGGCGACCGTGGCCGGCAACATTTTCATGCTGTCGCCTTGAACAGCTTTGGCGATGGCGGCAGCTTCGGCGGAGACGCCCTGGAATGAATCGTTCGCCAGATCGCCCTGAATTTTCAGGTAATGGGCATAGACGGATTTCACCGGCTCCATGAGCGCGGGGTTGTCCGCCGCGCGGGCACCGGTGCCCGCCAAAAGGCCAACGGCGGCAGCCAGCAGCATGGTTTTCATCATTTTCATAATCGCACGGTTCCTTCAATTGGTTTCGACATGGTCGCTTTAACTTAAGCGCCCCCCATCGGGAGCCATTTGTATTACCCCGCCGGCACTGGAACCCCGCAAATTATTTCCAATGAGTTCTTTTGTCCGCGCCGCGCAAAAAGCAGCACCCGAAAGCAGCACCCCAAATGGGAAGCCCCTTGTATTGCCTGAAAACCAGTGGGATTGGGTTTGGCATGTCAGTTGCGTAGGGATGATCATGCGGCATTTATGCACAGTTATGCTGTTTGGCTTCGCGCTGGTGAGCAAAGCCCAAGCGGCGGCACCAGCGCCGGCCGCAACCATTCCCTTTGAGTATTCCGAAGGCCTGCTGTGGGTGCAGATCGAGGTGCCGCCGTCGGCCCGGCCGTTGAATTTTCTTTTCGATACCGG
>JAJXXI010000116.1 GCA_021781185.1 bacterium | reverse complement strand
CTCCAAACGCAATGCGTCCCTCAAAGTGTCCGCTTTTCAACTGCCCAGCCCTGTCCGCTTTTAACTGCCCGCTAACATCCACATGTTCGTGTCGCCCCACCCGGTATCATCAAATGGTGATGGACCGCCTGCGGCCGAAAATCCGTCACTTGGTCCGCGATAAACCGCCGGCACATCATTCGTCCAGTAGGCGTCTCCCTCCACTCCGGTAGTCGTCAGGGCAATGGCGGCGTAACCTCGCTGATTTGCCGCTTGCACCCAGCCGAGATTAGCCCTCCCAGCTCCGCCATGAACCAGAACCAAAGTTGGATAAGGCGGCTGACCCGACGAAGGCTCAGAAAAATAAGCGAACACTTTCGTGAAACCTGCACTGTTGTTCATGAAAGCTGGCCCGTGAAACAATAAACCGGTCACGCCATGGCTAACACCGAGAACCTCGTATGCGGGCGGGTTGGTCAGCACTGCCAGATTCCAAGGACTATAGGCAGGGATTGAAGCAGGCACGCCACCGCGCGCTTGTTTCAACACACCGAATCCGCAAAAAATTGTTAAACCAAAGGCGGCAACGCATCGAAATAACTCAAGACCAAAAGGCATGATTAACTTTTTGGTCAATGGAGTTTTGCGGTTCAAAGAAATTCCACCGGATTTAAAAAGCACCTTCCGTAATGATCTGCTTATATGCATAACAGCAGTGGCATTGCTCTTTCGGCTGGCTACGCCGAATATAGTCTCAAGGACTTGTCAGGCGAAAATAGGCCGAGGTGGAGCCGACGGTTGTAACAACCGGACTGTTGGTCCCGTTTGAGACATTTGTCCAACCGTTGCCTTGGCTCAAGTCGGAATTGACCTGCAAATGAAACGCTGCATTGTTCCAAGACAGGATGACTTGTCCGCCAGAATTAACGATTCCGAGCAACGGCCTTTCTGCCAAAGATCCCGGTCCTTGCGCCATCACGGTGGAAACCTGATTGGCAGAAAGCGCGGTATTCCAGAATCCAAATTCATCAATCTGGCCGGTGAAACCGTAACCGATGTTCATCACCCACGGCGGTTCATTGTTCACCCCTTCGTTGCAACCGCCAAATGTCCCCTGTCCGTCGACTTGGCCGTCCACATACAACTGATAGGAGGTGCCGTTGTAAACCACCGCCCCATGATGCCATCTGCCATCATTAACGAGATTCGTTGAGTCCACGCCGCCAACGCAGGAAACATCGTAGTGCAGGTTGCCGGCCGGCGTGATCATAAAACCGCCGCGATTGTAGGTGGAACAAGTCCAGCCGCTGGCCGGCTGCTTCATGACCATGGTGGGATAGCCGGCAGAGTTGCCAGCCAATTGAAACCAGCAGGCCATCGTGAACGGACTCCCCGTGTTCATGATCAGATTGGTGGGATTGGCGACCAGCACCGAAGCGCCGGTGTCCGGCAGCAACAACGCCGCTGCCCCGGCCGAATTGTTGGGCACGTTCGTGGCGTAGGTCGCACTCCCGACAAATGAACCATCATGTTGATGACCGCTTTGATCGAGCAAGGTGTTGTTGAAGGTCAGCCAGGCCGACGGTGCCGAAAGTGCGGACAAGGCTGCCTGTGGTTGAACACTGACCGTTGCGGAGTTTGTGCTTTCACCCGCTGGATTGGTGGCGGACACAACGTAGTAATATGTGGTGTTATTCGCTAGGCCGGTGTCTATGTAGGAAGGATTGGTCAGGTTGGAGGCGATCAGCATATAGCCGTCGCCCGGAGAAAACGACCGCTTCACATTGTAGCCGGTCGCACCCGTGGAATTATTCCAGATTAAGGCCGATCTCCCGTCGCCTGCCACTCCCAGCAAACCTGTCGGTGGAAGCGGCTTGTTGCCCAAGTTTATCACGACCACAGTGGCCCAATTTGTAAGCTGTCCTCCGGCAACCTGCACCACGTTCGTTCCGCTTGTGGCGGGTGCCGTAAATAATCCGGAGGAATTCATTGTGCCCGCGCCGCTTGCCAGCGTCCAATTGAACGCCGGTTGAGCGGTCAGTGGATTGCCAAATTGATCCAAAACCGATGCGGTAAACTGCTGTGTGCCGTTCAGCCCGACCATGGCGGAAGCGGGATTCATCACCAGACTGACCGGGGTTTGACTGACCGCAACATTGACGCTGCTCGTGGCAGTCAGACCATCCGGGTTGCTCAAAACCACCTGCAAAGTGTAGTTGCCGGCGGCACTGAAGGTTGCCAGCGTGTCCTTGGCCTGATTGTTTCCATTGGGAGAAAAGCTAACGGAGGCCGGAGGGTTGCCGGTCGGGCTCCATTGATAGATCAGTTTGGCTTCGCCGGCATTATCCCCGCCGAGAACCGTCAAGCTGGTGTTTGTGCCCGTCACAGGATTGGGTGAGGCAATCGCCTGAGTCACGACTGAAGGTTTCGAACTGCTTGTGCCCATCCAACTCATGGAATAAAGCCACCAAAGTTGGGCCGAGCCGGCCGGCACGTGATCAAGGTAAAGTCCCCCACCCGTGATTTGGGACAAATCGGGATTGGTCGAAGTGAGACTGGGCATGATGGGACCAGGACCGGAACTCACCCGGCCCAAATAGGTGCTGTTCATGGAGATTTGAGCGGCACTATTCACCTGTTGCCAAGCGAGCTTGGTCACATCGGCTGAAAAAATGCCGCCGCCGGGAATCGTCAATTCAGTCGCCGCCGTGGAGAGATACCAATTGTTGTTTTTGTCCCGAATCAAAAACCGTAATCCCCGCGAGGCATTCAATTCATCATTGGCGGTAATGCTGATTTCTCCGCCCGTGTTCATTCCCTGCACATTGGTGGTGGCGATGTTGTTGCCGTTGTTGGAAAAGATCGTGTAAACGTAGGCTCCGGGTGTGTCCATGCTGTAACCCGCGCCCCCGTCGAAAAAATAAAGCCGCCCAATTGGATCTATGGTGGATTCAATGGCTCCGTTTCCAGGCATTGGGGTATAGCCTCCCCAAGGAAATCCGGTGTCGTC
>JAJXXI010000726.1 GCA_021781185.1 bacterium | reverse complement strand
CTGCAACTGCGGGTTGAAAGACGTGGTGCAGGAGAACAACGCGCTGAACAATGCCCCCAGCCACCGGCGGAGGTTGCCGGCAAATATCCAAGTCAAATCAATGAGCCGGATAATTGAAGTCTCGGCCGCGCTGATTTTCCGTGGCGGCAAACTGCTTATCACCCGGCGTCACGCGGACGCTCACCTCGGTGGGCTGTGGGAATTCCCTGGTGGCAAACGTGAGCCCGGGGAAACCTTTGAGCAGTGTCTCATCCGCGAAATCCGCGAGGAGCTTGGCGTGGTCATTGCCGTGGGCGGACTCTTCGAGGAAATTCGCCACACCTATCCCGAAAAATCCGTGCTTCTGAAGTTTTACGTTTGCCGGCTGGTTTCCGGCGAACCGCAGCCGTTGGATTGCGCTGCGGTGAAATGGATTGATCGGGCCGGATTGGACACGCATGAATTTCCCGCCGCCGACGCGCAGTTGCTGGCCCGCCTGGGAACGGTTCACTTTCCAGAGTGATTCGGGCGGGCGCTCAATTGAGCGCCTGGGCGGTCCGTCTCTCCCTGTGTTTTCCGCAGCCAGCCCGGCCGGATTCCTTGCAAATTTGTAATGTTCGGGAAAGCGCCTGGCAACCCGGTTGTGTTTTATTGTGCCCGGTAACGTTGGGACCGGGTGCCGAATAAGCGGGTTGCACCTGGCTGCCGATCCAGATCAGATCGAACTGAACGACTATTTGTATTTTATGAAATTGAAGCATTTCTTGACCGGTTTTTTTGCCGGACTGGCTCCGCTGGTTCTGGCGGGCATTGTCACGGCGGCCACTCTGGAAAGCCGGCCGGCTGCGCCGGTTGCCCGCGCCAACGATCCGACTGACCGCAACATCACCCGGGTCACGGCCAACCTGCTGGAAAATTCCCAGTTCTCGCAGCAGCCGTTGGATGACGAAATGGCCGCCAAGTTTCTGGACCGTTATCTCGACGCGCTCGATCCTGCCCACCTGCTGTTTCTGCAATCCGATGCGCGGGCGTTTGACAAATTTCTTCCACAACTCGCCGGCCTGACGCTTCGCGAAGGCGAACTCGGTCCGGAACGAATCATCTTTCAGCGCTATTTGGAACGGCTGGACCAGCGCGTCACTTATGCCACCAACCTGCTGCAGCACGGCAAGTTTGATTTCACCGGTCACGACGAATATTCCTTCGACCGCGAAAAGGCGGCCCGCCCGGCGGACCTTGCCGCGGCGGAGGGGCTGTGGCGGGAAAATGTCCGCGCCGAATATTTGCAGGAAAAGCTTGCGGGCAAAAAACCGGCGGAGATTGTCGCGACCCTTGCGCGCCGCTACACGCGCCTGGACCAGACGATGAAGAAACTCACCCGGGAAGATGTGCTGCAGGTGTATCTTGACACCCTGGCGCACGTCTATGACCCGCACTCGGATTATTTCGGGCACGAGCAGATGGACGATTTTTCTATTGCCATGAATCTGTCGCTGTTTGGCATCGGGGCCACGCTCCAGGGCAATGACGGTTACTGCAAAATCACCGATTTGGTGCCCGGCGGACCGGCGGCGCGGAGCGGGCTGCTGAAGCCCGGCGACCGCATTGTTGCGGTTGCGCAGGGAAACCAAAAGCCGGTGGACATCGTGGACATGCCGCTGTCTGACGCGGTGAAGCTGATTCGCGGACCGAAGGGCACGCGCGTCCGCCTGACGATCATTCCCGCCGGCGCTGCGGATGCCTCCACCCGCAAAACCATCACGCTCGTGCGTGATGAGGTGAAGCTGGCGGATCAGCAGGCTCAGGCGACCATTGTGGACTGGCCGCAGACGAACGGCCCGGCCCTGCGTCTGGGGGTCATTGACCTGCCCGCATTCTATGGCGGCTACAACCGGCAAACCGGCGTCACGCCCAGCAGTGCCACGGCCGATGTGGCGAAACTTATCCGCAAACTCGAGGCTGAACACATCCAGGGTCTCGTGCTGGACTTGCGGCGCAATGGCGGCGGCTCGCTGGCCGAGGCGATCAGCCTCACCGGATTGTTCATCCATGAAGGGCCGGTGGTGCAGACCCGCGAGCCCGATGGGGAGGTGAGCGTGGATGCGGATACCGATGATGCGGAGCTTTATGGCGGCCCGCTCATGGTGCTGACCAGCCGCTTCAGCGCTTCCGCCTCGGAAATTCTGGCCGGAGCATTGAAGGATTACGGCCGGGCTTTGATCGTGGGCGATGAATCCACCTTTGGCAAAGGCACCGTGCAAACCGTTGTTCCCCTGGCGCGGGTGATGGATGAGAACCATCTCGTTCACACTTTCGATCCGGGTGCACTCAAGGTTACGATCCAGAAATTTTACCGTCCGAGCGGCGCCTCCACGCAACTCAAAGGCGTAAAGGCGGACATTGTGATTCCTTCCTTGACCGGTGTGTCGGGTGTGGGCGAAGCGGAAATGCAAAACCCGCTGCCCTGGGACCACATTCCGCCGTCTGATTTCATCCGGGAAGATCACGTCAGCCCGTTCGTCGCTGAACTCCGGGCGGAATCCGCCGCCCGCGTGACCAAGGATCAGGACTTCGCCGTGCTCCGCCAGGAAATCGCGCAATTAAAGAAAAACCTCGCGACCAAAACCGTTTCGCTGAACGAGGCCGAGCGCCGCCGGGAAAATGCGGCCGACAAGGCGCGCGACGCGGCCCGGAATAAAGAACTGGCCGCCTGCAAGGAAATCCAGCCGACCCTCTATGACATCACCGTCGCCAGTGCCGGCAAACCGGGGCTGCCCGTGCCCGTCATCACCACCAACGCGCCGGTGGCCACCGCCTCGGCGGCTGGCGGGGATGAAATGGCCGGCGACGCCACCGGCAATTCGCCTGCCGACACGGTTCTCCGTGAGGCCGAACACATCATGGCTGATTATGTTGACCTACTGCGCAAGCCGTCGGCGGTTGCCATGGCCGGGCATTGAGGCGGATGAATCCACCGGCGATGAAGCTGGCCGGCACGCGCATTCTTTAAA
>JAJXXI010000443.1 GCA_021781185.1 bacterium | reverse complement strand
GAACAACGCGCTGTGGCGTTTCCGCGGGCATTTTTCCACGAGCCGGCGCACGTCGGGCAGGAAGCCCATGTCGAGCATCCGGTCGGCCTCATCGAGCACGAGAAATTCCACCTTGTCCAGTTTCACTGTCCCTTGTTCGAGATGATCCAGCAGGCGGCCGGGCGTGGCGACGATGATGTCCGCCCCGGCTTTCAATTCGTCATTCTGTTTGCCATACCCCACGCCGCCGAAGACGACGGTGATTTTCAAATCCATGAACCGGGCGTAATCGCGAAAGGCGGTTTCCACCTGCGCGGCCAGTTCGCGCGTGGGTTCGAGAATGAGCACGCGCGGGCCGCCGGGCTGGTGATGGCCCAGTTTGGCCAGGATGGGCAGGGCGAATGCCGCCGTCTTGCCGGTGCCGGTCTGGGCGCTGCCGATGACATCGCGACCGGACAGCACGAGGGGAATTGCACGGAGCTGAATGGGCGTGGGTTCCACATACCCCATCGCCTTGACGCCTTCGAGAACCTTTTCTGAAAGACCTAATTTGCTAAAAGCCATGCAAAAGAGTAGCAATTTCGCGGCTCAAGGGAAGCAATGAATTGGCGGGCTCCAAAGCGGAGGGGCGAGTTGACGAGGCCCTGGACGGATCGTCAGGCACCACGGCACTCGCCCCGTTTCCATTAAATACCTCCGTCTGCTTTCAGGCGGCCGATTTTTCTGGCTCGGCGGCTGGTTCAACCACCGGTGCGGATTCTGTAACGGGCGCGACGGAGGTTTCCGCCGGAGCTTCGGCCGGGGCGGGAGTTTCCACAACCGTTTCCGCGCCGGCTTCGGCGGTCGCCGGCCCACCCTCGACCGCCGGTTTTTCCACGGACGGTTTCTTTTCCTGCTTCACCGGCTTGGGCGCCGGCTTCTTGGCGGTTTCCATCCGGCCATCCGCGAATTCGAGCACGTGGCCCTGATGAATCAGCCAGTGCAAATCCACCAGGATCGCCGTCTGTTCCGGCGTGGCTTGGGGGGGTGCCGGCTCGGCGGGCTTGGCTGGTTCGGCGACCGCCTCACCCTCGGCGGCTGGTGTGGCGGGGACCGGTGTTTCAACGGCTGGCGCGACCGCGATGAACGCCGGTTTGTGCGTCGGCGCGAGCGCCTCGACGAGTTTCTTCCGCGTGCATTTGGCGTTCGCGTTGATGAATTCGACGATGCGCTTGATGGTTTCCGAAACCGGCGAGCTTTCGATGTCCAGGAACTGCGGCCGCGCCACGCTGACGTGCGTGACCGTCTTGTTCACCTTGAAAAATTGCAGGCCGTGATGCGCAAACTGCTGGCTGAGCTTCGTGGCGATGGGCAGCGGGAAAAATTTCTGATGCTCCCATTCCTGGCGGATGGCCCGCTGCAAACCACCGCAGCGCAAAGTGCGGCTTGGCACGCCGGCCACATTGAGCGTCTCCACCGGCTTGATGATGCTGTCCTTGTGCGTCGCGCGGAAATGCTTTTCCACCTCTTCCATGGACGACAATTTGAGCGGCTCCGGCACATTGAGACAGATGTATTCCGTCTTGAAACTCTGTTCCTCAATCCATTTTTTGACGACGACCTCGTCCTTCACGATTTTGACGCGCGCCTTGAACATGTCAAACGGCATGCGGCCGAACTTTTCCGCGTGCAGCTTGCGCAACTGGTTCTGGTAATCGTGATAATTCGGCGGGCCGAGAATAACGCCGCTCATGCCGCACTGCGCGACAAATGTATAAACGCCCTTCGGCGGCTCTGTGGCGGTGCGTTCCGCCTGGTAAAACGTGGCAAAATGATTCTTCAGCACGTGCGCGACAGCCTCGTCTTCGCTCGTCCACGGGGAATCATCCAAGGCGCAGACCAACAGTGGCTGCGTGGTGCCATCGGCTTTTTTCCTGGCCGTGAGCTGGACGGAATAACGTTCCGCCTTCTGCAAAATCAATTGTGCTATTTGGAACAGCGGATAAGCCCGTCCCGTCATGCGGATCTGCTTGGCGAGCTGCTCGACTCCCCGTTCTTCCGGAATGAAGGCCACCGTCACCTCCGGCAACGGCGCGGGCGGTTCGGGCCGCTCCCGGCGGTCGTCCCGCCGGTCGCCGCCCCGGAAACTGCCCTTGCGGTCCCCGCCGCCAAACTTGGAACCGCCGCGCGGCGGGCCGCCCCGGCGTTCACCACCGCCGCCAAACCCGCCGCCCGCGCCATCGCGGCGCGGTGCCCGGCGTTCGCCGGGCTTGCCGCTGAAATGGCGCTCAGGCTTGACACCTTCGTTGCCGGTGAATTTTTCAAAACGGTTGGACTCGGTTTTGCCCTGCGCCCACGCGGGCTGGAACAGGGTATCCAAGTTCAGGTCGAGATCAGGAACGTTGCTCATGTAAAAATGCCCCGACATGCGGGGTTGATTATTTAGACTAGCATGGATTGTTACGGCAGGGAAAGCAAGCGGAGGCTGTGGCTGTTTTATTTTAAAGGATTAGGTCGGCGTGTGCTTTAAGATCGCGACGAACTCCATGTCCCATGTGGTCAAGAATAACCCGAACCCCTTCACGCCGGGCAAATCGAAAAGCGGCAACCAAATCACTGTCGCCTGTGACAACCACAATAAAATCCACCATTTCACGGAGAGCCAGCCGGGCAATGTCCATTCCGATCCGTAGGTCAACGCCCTTCCTGCTCCAAATCCGGCACAAAATCCTTGGCTGCCGGGGCGCGTGGTGTGGACATCATGCCTTGAACCACCAGCTCACCTTTCCTCACGGCAAAATTAGGCATTAATTCCAAGGTGTCCAGTAAGCTGACGTGCTGTTTGAATTCAGCGGTCGCCGACAAGTCCAGCGCGGACCCATCCACGGGATTCTTGAGCTTGTCTTTAGCGGGCGAAGCGTCATAAAAATAAATCCTCAACAGGTCACGCCCAGCCAGATGCGATGATTGGATGATCCGGTTGCATTCCTGTTGGACATCGTTGGCATTAGGGAAACGCCCCAATTTGGTTTG
>JAJXXI010000170.1 GCA_021781185.1 bacterium | reverse complement strand
CGGCAATTCGTGAACAAACATTTCATCATTATAACCCGCCGTCTGGGGGTTCACGCTGCGAATAAAAAAATGAAAGCTACCCGGACTCATCGTTTGGGCGGTTACACGCTTGTGGAAATCATGATTGTGGTGGGTATCATCGGCTTGCTTGCGGCGATATCCATTCCCAATTTTCTGAAATCCAGAAGCCGGTCACAAGCCACCGCCTGTATTAACAACCTGGTCCATATGGACGACGCTGCCAACGAGTGGGCGTTGGAAAACGGCAAGCGGACCGGTGATCCCATCGTGTTCGATACCGATTTGAAGCCTTACCTCAAGCTCAATTCAGCGGGGCAAATACCCCAGTGTCCGGCGAATGGCACCTACGAGCTGGACACCGTTGGGACGAACCCGACCTGTTCCCTGAGCACATATAGTCCGCCGCATGTCATGCCATAAATCGCCGGGCGGTTACAACGGGCGTGGAGTCGCAGCGGAGGACTTGAGTTGACACCTCCGGCTCGTGGCGGTTGCGGCTGGGCGAGCCCGTGATTGACTCTCTTTGGGAATTCCTTTAGGAAAAGCCTGATGCAAGCAATTAGACTCAATTCATGACCGCCATTTTGCAGACTCGGAAACTGCGCGTCGAATTCCGTGGCCGCGAGTTGCGGCAGTCCGCCAAAACCGCGCTGGTGGGACTCGATCTTGAGGTGCATGCCGGTGAGGTCTTCGGTTTTCTCGGTCCGAATGGCGCGGGCAAGACCACCACCATGAACGTCCTGCTGGGTTTTGTGCCGCCCACGAGCGGCGAGGCCAGCCTGTTTGGCATTGATGTCCGCCAGCCCATCGCCCGCCAGCGCATCGGCTACCTGCCGGAGTTGACCTATTACTATAAATTTCTCACCGCCGAGGAACTGCTGCGGTTTTACGCCAAAATTTTCAAGATCCCGCGTGCCGAGGCCGACCGGCGAGTGGCCGCCCTGCTCAAGCTGGTGGAACTCGAAGAGGCCGGCAAACGGCTGATCAAGACCTATTCCAAGGGGATGCAGCAGCGTGTCGGCCTGGCGCAGGCGCTCATCAATAATCCCGATTTGCTCATCCTCGACGAACCCACCAGCGGCCTCGATCCCCTCGGCCGCATGAAGGTTCGTGAAATCATCCAGCGTCTCAAGGAGCAAGGCAAAACCGTCTTCTTTTCTTCACACGAACTCGGCGAAGTGGAGACCGTCTGCGACCGCGTGGCCATTGTGCATCAGGGCGAGCTCAAGGCGGTGGGGCGGGTCGGTGAAATTGTGGGGCAGCGTCACGGCAACCTGGAAAAGGCCTTTCTGGACATCATCGGCTATCAACCGCAACCCGCATTATGAATACGATCTGGGCCCTGGCCGGCGTGGTCATCAAAGAACTTTACCGGCGCAAGGATTTTTACGTGCTGTTCGTGCTGACCGCGCTCATCACCCTCGCGGCGGGCAGCGTGCAGTTTTTTCACGATGACCACATCGTGCGTTACATCAAGGATCTCTGCCTGCTGCTCATCTGGGTTTCGGCCCTGCTCATCACCATTGCCACCGCCGCGCGGCAGATTCCGGCCGAGCGGGAAAGCCGCACCATTTTTCCGCTGCTGGCCAAGCCGGTCACGCGGGCCCAGGTCATTCTCGGGAAATTCGCCGGCTGCTGGCTGGCCAGCGGCCTCACGCTGGTGGTGTTTTATTTTTTCTTTGCCGTGGTGACCGGATCACGCGAGCAGTCCTGGCCGGTCCTGAGCTATTTACAGGCGATGACGTTGCAATGGGTCATGCTCGGCGTGGTGACGGCGATGACGCTGCTCGGCTCGGTGGTGTTCACCGCCGCGTCCTCCACGGTCACGATTTTGTTCATTATTGTGGCCGGCATTTTGTTTCTGGGCCGGCATCTGAACACGATTGCGCTGCATCATGCCGAGCCTTTGCGCACCCTCATTTACACGGTTTATTTTCTGATCCCGCACCTGGAGCTGTTTGACGTGCGCGAGCGGCTGGTCAATGACTGGGGGTTGGTGAGCTGGCCGGTTTGCGGTCTGGCCGTGCTGTATGCCGCCGCCTACACCGCGCTGTTCCTGTTGCTGACCTGGCTGGGTTTCCGCCGCAAAAGCCTGAACGTCTGATGAAAAAAATCTCCCCAGGCATTTGGGTGTCGCTCCTGGTGGCGGTGATTTTCACGCTGGCCACCCTGCTGGTGCCGCGCGCCGCCGGCTGGAACGGCCAGTCGCAGGCGGACAACGCCTTCAAACTGCTGTTTGGCGAGGGGCGAAAGCTGTTCGCCAACCAATGTTTCGTGATGGCCGATGTTTATTTTCACAGCGGCTATTATCCGTCCATTTTTGACCGGCAGGAGCAGGAGCATGACGTCGCCATGCCGGCGCATGGCCAGACGGAGGACGCGGATTCCACCGGCGATGATTTTCTGGGGCCGCCGCCGGACTGGCTCGCGAGGCTGGACCGCCAGTTTGTTCCCAACCGGCATACGCATCTGGATTCGGGCGGGGCGGACGGGAAAACAAAACCCGGGTCAGTGCAGGAGATTCTTCCATGGCTCAAACTCGCCGCCGACTTGAACCCCCAGTTGATAGAGACCTACACAGTGGGGGCCTACTGGCTGCAAACCGGAATGCATAATTACACGGAGGCGCGCTCTTTTTTGCTCGAGGGATTGCGCCATAACCCGCGCAACTGCGAACTACAGTTTGATCTGGGCCGGCTTTACTACGAGGGCTATCATGAGGCGGATCGCGCCCGTTTTGTCTGGCTCTCGGCCTTGCGCTGCTGGGAGGCGCAAAACCCCAAAAACGGAGCCAAGCCTGACCGGTCCGCCAAACTGGTTTATGAGGAAATCACCATGAACCTCGCGCGGTTGGAGGAAACCGAGAAAAACTGGCGGCAGGCCATCCAGTATCTGCAAATGGTGAAGCGGGTCTCCCCCAATCCGGCGGCCATTGAGAAGCAAATTGACGAAGCCAGGGCGAAGCTGGCCGGC
>JAJXXI010000231.1 GCA_021781185.1 bacterium | reverse complement strand
TCGCGCGGCAAAACTCCAGAAATTCCCGGGCGTGCGGCAGTTCGGTGACCGAATCCTGCGAGCGGCGAAACTCGGCGTGAAACCATTCCTCCAACTGCGCCATGGGCACGTTCGGCGTGTGGCGGTCGTAAAAACCGGTGAATGGCAGCGAAAATTCCGCACGAAATTTGGCCAGCGACATCGCCGGTTTGCCGGATTGCGTGAGCACAAAGTTGGAAGCCTGCAAAACGGCGGGCAGATCGTCCACCAGCGTCCCGGACCAGTCGAAGATGATATTGCGGATCACCCGGAGAAATTAACCGCGGAACACACCAAACACACGAAAAGTTTTTGGGGATCGCTTCTCGCCCTCGTTCTGAGTTCGGATCTCGCTTGCGAGGAGGATTTCTGGCGGGACGATTTGCTTGAAACATCCCACCTCAGGCTTAAAACTGGGCGGGTGCTGATCGCCTTTCACAAGCCCTACGGCGTGCTGTCGCAGTTCACCGACGACGGCTCGCCGAACCGTCCGCTGGCGGAATTTGGCTTTCCCAAAAATGTGTATGCCATTGGCCGGCTGGACGCGGATTCGGAAGGTCTGCTGCTGCTGAGCGATGAGGCGAAATGGAATGAAAAACTCCTGCACCCGCGCCACGCCCACGAACGCGAATATTGGGCACAGGTGGAACGCATTCCCACGCGCGTCGCGCTGGACAAATTGCAGCACGGGCTGGTGATCCAAGGGCGCAAAACCCTGCCCTGCCGGGCGTGGATGCTGGATCCACAACCGACAGTTGCCTCAACGAATGAGCATCACAGCGTCTCCGATCCAAATCCTGGCGACCGGCAAGGAGCGGCTCGCGGGGACGCTCGCCCCACCATCATTTCCCAGCGCACTCCACCCATCCGCTTTCGCAAAACTGTTTCCGATTCCTGGATCGGTCTGGAACTCGTCGAAGGCAAGAACCGCCAGGTGCGGCGCATGACCGCCGCCATCGGCCACCCAACGCTGCGGCTGTTGCGCGTGCGAATCGGAAATTTCTGGCTGGGCGATTTGCCGCCAGGGCAATGGCGCATTCTGGAAAAGAAAGCCCTCGCGTCAATTGACGCCGCCGATTGACAACGGTAACTTCTAAGCATGATTGATGTCGCAGAGATCCACCCGCGCGCGGCGATGGCCAAAACCCAGTTTGCCTCCTTGGCCCGGGAAATTTTCATCCTCAAAAAGCAGTTGAACGCCGTCATTCTGGCGCACAATTACCAGGTGCCGGAAATCCAGGACGTGGCGGATTTTGTGGGCGATTCGCTCGGCCTCGCACAACAGGCGGCGAAGACGGACGCGGATGTCATCGTGTTCTGCGGTGTGCATTTCATGGCGGAGACGGCGAAGATTTTAAATCCCAACAAAATCGTGGTGCTGCCGGACAAGGGCGCCGGTTGTTCGCTGGAGGAAAGTTGTCCCGCGCCTGAACTGGCCAAGTTGCAAGCCACGAATCCGAATTTCTGGACGATCGCCTACATCAATTGCAGCGCGGCAGTGAAGGCGCTGTGTGACGTGATCGTGACCAGCGGCAATGCCGAAAAAATCGTCAACGCCGCGCCCAAGGACAAAGACCTGTTGTTTGTGCCGGACGAAAATCTCGGCCAGTGGGTCCTGGAGCAGACCGGGCGTCCGATGACTTTGTGGAAAGGGAACTGCTATGCGCACGTCGAGTTCCAAAGCGAAAGCATCTTGAAATTGAAACAGCAGTTTCCCGACGCGAAAGTGGTGGTTCACCCGGAAAGCCTGCGCGCCGTTCGCGACCTGGCGGATTCCGTCTGTTCGACGGAGAAAATGATCGCCTTCTGCAAAAATGATCCCGCGAAACGTTTCATCATCGTCACAGAGTCCGGCATCATTCACCGGATGCAGCAGGCGTGTCCGGGCAAGGAATTCCTGTGCGCGCCGGTGTTTGACGTGATGCGGGCGCCCACGGACAACTGCCGTTGCAGCGAATGCAAATACATGAAGTTGAATACGCTGGAGAAGGTGCGCGCCTGCATGAAGACCCTCGCGCCGCGCGTCGAACTGCCGAAGGAAATTCTCGAACGCGCACGCCTGCCGATTGAGCGGATGCTGGAGATTTCAGTCCGAAGCTGACCACATTTCCAAGTTTTGACCATCGCTGTTCCCGCCAAAAAAATTATCCGGCGGGCGGTGCAGTTGAAGCGAAAGAAGACGTGACGCTAGTGCTTACTTGCGTTGATACGGGAACCGTTCCGTTCTGAACTCCAAGCCGCCGCCTATGCGCTGGATTCCACCACCATTGACCTGTGCCTTTAGTTGTTTCCGCAGGCCACTTTCCGGCGCCATAAGGCAGCCATCAAACTGCACGCGCTGCTGACGCTGCAAGGCAACTTTTCCACCGTCATCATTATCACGCCGGGCAGTGTTCACGACGTGAATTTCCTCGGCCAATTGGTCTGGGAGGCTGGTGCCTTCTACGTATCCGTATTGTTAACCTCGGCTAGCCAAGCAGCGTGGTTCGCGGATCGCCTGGACGTGGTTTGCCGCCGACAAACGTCTCATCCACTTCACAGATGCCGGTGGTATTGCCGAGTTTCGGTTGGTTCGCCTGATCTTCCTTGAGCGCGAAGCGAATCCGGTGCATGAGGAACAAAGTCGATTTGTGAGTGATTTGACAGTTGCGCTCAATCTCCCGCGCACTCACGCCCTACTTGCTGGCGCAAACGCGCCAGAACCCATACGCCCAATGCCGCAACGGCAGTTTGGAATCCTCGTAGATTGCCCCCGTGCGAACGGTGTATTGCTTGTCACACGTCCGGCAGCGCCAGAGAATGCGTTTATTCCGCCCACCAGTGCGGCAGGTCAGCTTATAAACATTGGCACTCTGGCAATGGGGGCAGACGGGCGAATGGCCCCACCGTTGCCGTTCAAAGAACTCCACCGCCGCCTTTTCATCCCCACAGGCTCTGGGCAGATATTCAAGGAGGTCCGATTTCGCAAGCTCAGGATGTTTT
>JAJXXI010000056.1 GCA_021781185.1 bacterium | reverse complement strand
ACGTCATAACCTTACGATCAGAGCGCGGCTATTCGGCTACGATTTACGATGGGAGTGCGGTCAAACGTCCACAAATCCTACGATGCCAGTTCGGCAATTTTTACGATGGCAAAAAAGTTCGTAACAGCTACCAAGACTGTTGGGGTAAGTAATGCTGTTCAACTGGCCGTAAGAATCGTATCCGTAAGTGGTCGTGCCGCCCGAATCGGTGCGGCTGGCCAAAGTGCCGTCGGTGTTATAGGCATAATTCACAAAATCGCCCGCGCCATTGGTCGAGCCGGTCAGCGAGAACTTGCTGTTGTAACCGAATGTGCTGGCGTTGCCGCGCGCATCCACAGAACGAACCAAATTGTTCTGGCCGTCAAACACAAACTGATTTGTGAAACCAAGCGGGTCAATCGAGTAAATCAAGTTGTTATTGTTATCGTAAATGAATTGATTTGTTTCATTTAACGGTGAAACGGTGGCGGTGATATGGTTTTGGCCGTCGTAAAATGTCTGCGTCAAATTGCCAAACTGGTCGCTCAATCCGATCAAACGCCCTTGGTCATCGTAGATAAAGTGCCGCCGATTGCTTGACGGATTTTGTTCCATGCTTAACCACTTTGACCAAAATATCTGCCAAGCCTTGTTCGTATTGCCCTGTGTATATTGCACCGCCAAATGACCGGACGTATCGTAAAGGTTGGTGATAATCAGTTGGCTCAAAGCGTCGAATGTGGCTGTAACTTGGTGATTGGTATCGTAGGCATAAGTGCTGGTCTTGCCTTCGGGGTCGGTGAACGAAGTCAGGTCGCCTTGCCCGCTATATCCGTAGGAAACAGAGCGACCTGTGCTATCCACAACAGATGCCAGTTTTGAACCAGTGTAAGTGAATGTCAGCGAGCGTCCTTTCCAATCTGTCACGGTTTTCACCAAAGAGTTAGTATAGGTCAATGACAGTGTGTTGCCGTATTGGTCAACGATTGTGTTCAATCGTCCTTGTGAATCAAAATTGAACGTATTGCCATGCCGTTGCTGCAAACTGTAAGTCGAACCGCTTTGTGTCAGGGTCATAGTGCAATTTGCTGGCGGCGTGAAAACGCCGTTAGGTTGCTGGACAAATTGAACCGTGTCTTTGCCGAGAAGAACGGACACGCCATTTCGGGTAAGCTGGTCAATTCCCCATTTGGCAATTAAAGCCGTAACCATCCAGTTTTTAGGGTCTGGCTGGGCATCGTTGTAAAGGCCAATCGCCGCGCAGGTGGCCGCAATCATAGGAGCGGCCTGTGCCGGTGTCGTTTCACCCAAACCTGCTTGCGGAGCGGGAACATTATATGCGTTGATAGAATAGTTGTGCAACCAACCACCCGACATACCTGCCGGATTACTGTAACGACGGGCGCTGTTGTAGTAACGTGAGAGCGATATGCCGCGCGGCTCTGATTGGCCGAGAGACAAGTCTGTGTTTTCAATCTGTAACGTGTCATTGGCCATGTCCACTGGGTCAGCGCCGGTCAAACTGGGAGTCAGAATTGGCGTTGTTGTAAAACTTTGAGATTGTGAGTCGCCAGTTTGATTGACATACGACGGGTTCGCGGTCGCGTTTGGGTCTGACACGATGCCGCCATGATAGGTGCTGTTAATAAGCATTTGCTGGTCTAGGTTGCTGCTGGTTTCAAACCATGCCTCGCACGCGAAGCCGCTCCAACTGCCCGCACCCGCAACCGAATTTGAGCCGTTTTTAGGCAGCAAGAGCCGATAGCCAGAAGTGATATAGCTGCTTAAAGTGGCTAGAGTTGAACTTGAATAATTGATCAGGGAATTTTTTACATTGGCGTTTGATGTCCAGTTCGTGCTGCTGGCCATGTAAATCGGCTGGCCGCTGGCATTGGCCAATTGCAGCACCTTGACCGTTGAACCTGCCACGAGATTCGAGTTTTGCAGTTGTTCGATGATTCCATGCTCAAATGCACTTTCAAACCAGCCGCATATATTAAAATTTTTGTTTTCTTTGGCATCGTTGGCGGCGTCTGATCCGGTGTTTGAAAACTCGCCTGAATTTTGCATATAAATATCCACATAGTAGCCCTTCCCGCCCTCTTGAGCCATGCGTCCAAAACGGTGATGGTATTGATGGGAGAGGCCAACTTGTGCGGCCAACATTCTTTCAGTCCATTCGGTTTGCAACATCCAATTCATTCCCATGATGTTCAAAGTTTCACTGACAACTTGACGTGAAGTGTCGGACAAACCCTGTTGCCGGTAAGAATCCAGCATATTTTGCCGTTCTTGCAGCCAACCCCAATCTGGCGCGAAGGCGTAAATTAAAGCGTAGGTGGAGTTGGTGCGCTGGTAAGAGTTGGTGGCGATTTGATCCTCAAAAGTTCCGGGAATCAAAGTATTGTTAAGCACGTCCCACTGTCCAAAAGGGTGGTCAATGCTCAATACAACATTGGTGAGACCACTTGAACCGCTGGTCGTATGCTGCACCAAGTTTGAATCGTCTTGCCAAAGTTGAGCAGTGCCACTGGAATCAAATGTCAATGCGATGCGCTGACCTTGAAGCTGGGGCATGAACCACTGGTAATTCGTTCCGGCAAACGTGATAGTCACTTTTGACATTAGATTTGTAGGCTCGTTCAGCCACGTCACATTGGTCATTACTTCAATTCCGGGATAATTAAAACCGTAGGTGGCAAAGAATATGTAGTTACTAGAGACGTATGGAACAATGTATTGCCCGCTTAAAATCTGGTCTAACAGGCCGTTGAAAAACGGGTGATTTTTCAGCGCCACGATTTTTCATGGGTGATTTTTTCAAAATTCAGTGTGCGAACCGTGGTAACGGCTGTCCCCACCGCAGCCGCAAGTCGGCGGTTGGCCTGACGGCGTGGGCCGCCGGACGCCCGCGCCGGGGTTTTGCCCCGGTTCCCGGCGGCGGTTCATGCCGCCCCCAGTCGCGCCAGGCGCAACAGGTTGTAAGTCGCCGCCACAAAGTGGCCCCACGCCTGCGTCCGTTCCA
>JAJXXI010000662.1 GCA_021781185.1 bacterium | reverse complement strand
TATGCCCGTTTACGGGTTAAGGGCAAGCTCATCCGGCGCAGCCTTAAAACCGATCTGATTTCAGTTGCCAAGCTTCGCCTGTCAGATTTTGAAAAGGTGGAACATCAAGGGGCAGAAACACGCGACTCGGTGTCCGCTGCTGGCGAACTGGCTGACCACATCGCGCGCCGGCTCAACGGTGACGGTGCAGCGGAAATGTCCTGTCTCGCGGGTATCGGCGGCCGGGTCAAGCCGCTGGTGAACCGGGCGGCTTCGGCGAAATGCATCCTCGCGATTGATGGCTGCCCGCTGAACTGCACGCGCACACGCTGGAGCTTGCCGGGTTCAAACACCTCAACCATCTCGAACTGCACAAGCTTGGGCTTCGCAAAGGTTCGTGTGCGGTGACGGAAGAAACCATCAGGTCCGGGGTTGAGGCCGCGAAGAAACTGCTTGCACCGGTTTCAGATCAGGCCATAACTCATTGAATCATGCCGCCGCTGAATCACTTCAAACGCTTCGATGTGCGCGCCCTGATTCATCGGGGCATGGAGCCGTTTCCGGAAATCTTCAAACGTGTCAGCGCGCTGAAGCCGGACGAAGGTTTGATCGTGGTCGCGCCGTTCCTGCCGTCGCCGCTGGTCGAGAAGCTGACCGGCGAAGGCTTCGCCAGCAAGGTGGAGCGCGGCAGCGGCGCGGACTGGCTGGTTTACTTTTGGCGCGAAGTTGCTTGAATAACGCCGTGTCCAAACTGGCCGACTTGAAATCGTTTGCAATCATCAACGCCTTGCGGAGCTGCCAGCTTTTCACGGGTTTGCCCCTGGCGGACTTGGAGAACATTGCCACTCTCACCGTCGTCAAATCGCTGGAGAAGAACGACTATTTGTTTCACGAAGGCGACCCGGCCCAGGGCTTTTACGTCGTGCAACGCGGCGCGGTGAATGTTCATCGCGTGACCGCCGCCGGCAAGGAGCAGATCATCCACGTGTTTCGCGCGGGTGATTCTTTTGCGGAAGTGGCGCTGGCCTCGCCAACGGGTTATCCCGCCGATGCGCGGGTGCTGGAGCCCACGCAGGTGTTGCTGGTGCAGAAAGCCGGCTTTCTTGCCCTGCTCAAGCGTCAGCCGGAACTCGCGCTGCGGATGCTTGGTTCCATGAGCAGCCATCTTCGCGTGCTCGTCAGCCAGTTGGAAGATCTCACCGTGAAAGATGTCGAAACGCGGCTGGCCAACTGGCTGGTGAAGCGCTGTCCAAATCCGCACGGCGAAACACCGGTAAAAATCGAACTGAGCATGACCAAGCGCGTGCTCGCGGCGGAACTGGGCACCGTCAGCGAAACGTTTTCCCGCACCCTCGCCAAGTTTCGCAGCCAAAAACTGCTCGCCGTCAAAGGCAAAACCGTCACGGTGCTGTGTCCTGCCAAATTGAGAGCGCTGCTCCGACGCAACCTCGGCGAATGACGCCCGGCCTTTGAAGGCGCTTGCCCATCGCGGCAAACTTGGCAAAATCCCAGCCGCACGCGCGGTCAAGGCCGCCATCAACCCATTTATCACCGACATGAAATCAACGAAACCGCTCACGACTCATTCCGCCTGGAAAGCCCTCGCCGCCCACCAGAAAAAAATCAAAGGCCTGCACCTGCGGCAGATGTTTGCGGACGATGCAAAGCGCGGCGAACGCCTGAATTGCGAGGCAGCCGGTCTGTTCCTGGATTACTCCAAGAACCGCGTCACGGCCGAGACGCTCAAGCTGCTCGGGAAACTGGCCGCCGAATCCGGCCTGCGCGACCGCATCCAGGCGATGTTCCGAGGCGACAAAATCAACATCACCGAAAACCGCGCCGTGCTGCACACCGCCCTGCGCGCGCCGAAGACCGCGAAGGTTTTTGTGGACGGCAAAAACGTCGTGCCCGAGGTCCACGCCGTGCTCGACAAGATGGCGAAATTTTCCGAACGCGTCCGCAACGGTGTCTGGCGCGGCCACACCGGCAAACGCATCAAAAACGTCGTCAACATCGGCATCGGCGGCTCGGATCTCGGCCCGGTCATGGCCTACGAAGCGCTCAAGCATTACAGCCGGCGCGACCTGACATTCCGCTTCGTGTCGAACGTGGACGGCGCGGATTTTGCCGAGGCCGTGCAAGACTTGAATCCGGCGGAAACGCTGTTCATCGTTTCGTCCAAGACGTTCACCACGCAGGAGACGATGACCAATGCCGAAACCGCCCGCGCCTGGCTGCTCAAGGGTCTCGGCGGCAATGCCAAGGCCGTGGCGAAACATTTCGTCGCCGTCTCGACCAACGCCGAGAAGGTTTCTGCCTTCGGCATTGATACCGCAAACATGTTTGGTTTTTGGGACTGGGTCGGCGGCCGTTACTCGATGGATTCCGCCATCGGCCTCTCCACCATGCTGGCGGTCGGCCCAAAGAATTTTCGCGCGCTGCTCGACGGTTTCCACGCGATGGACGAGCATTTCCGCACCACGCCCTTCGAGAAGAATCTCCCCGTGCTCATGGGCCTGCTCTCGGTTTGGAACACGGATTTCCTCGGCGCGGAAACCGTGGCCGTGCTGCCCTACGAAAATTATCTGAAACGCTTTCCGGCCTATCTCCAGCAGCTAACGATGGAGAGCAACGGCAAACACGTCACGCTCGACGGCAAGCAGGTAACCTATCAGACCAGCCCGATTTACTGGGGCGAACCCGGCACGAACGGCCAGCATTCGTTCTACCAGCTCATCCACCAGGGCACGCGGCTCATTCCGTGCGACTTCATCGCGTTCGCCCACGCGCTCAAACCGCTGGGGCGGCATCACGATTTGCTGCTCGCCAACGTCCTCGCGCAAAGCGAGGCGCTTGCCTTCGGCAAAACGGCTGATGAAGTCAAAGCCGAGGGCGTGCCCGCGGCACTTGTCCCGCACAAAGTCTTCGAGGGCAACCGTCCGTCGAACACGATTTTTGCCGACCGGCTGACACCGGAAATTCTCGGCTCGCTCATTGCGCTTTACGAACACATCGTCTTTACCCAGGGCG
>JAJXXI010000301.1 GCA_021781185.1 bacterium | reverse complement strand
GCTGCAACTGGCCCGTGACCCGGCGTTGCGAGAGCAATTCGGCCAGCGCGGCCGGCGGTTTGTCCGGGGAAATTTCACCGTCGAAAAAATGGTGAACGATCAATATGCTGTTTACCAGAAGCTGACGGCGCACAAAAAATGAGCAACCATCTGATTTGTCCGGGTGGAACCGGCCGGAGGACGGTTTCACCGAGCCGCAGGGCGGCCCGCCATTTCTGGACATGACGTTTCCGTTTAATTTTTTCGCCGCCGCGTTTTTCGGCGCGTTTGCGACCTCGCTGCTGGGGTTGCCGCTCTGGCGCCGGTGGTGCTGGCGCACTAACCTGGTGGACGATCCCGGCCATCGGAAGATTCACAGCACCGCCGTGCCATTGGCCGGCGGGTTTGCCGTGCTGACGGGCATCCTGTTGCCGTTGGGCATCGGTGCGCTGTTGCTGAAACTGGGAATCATGAGAATTTCCTCGGCGGACGCCATGGTTCACGGGGTGGACCGGCGCGCGCTGGAACTGGTGGTGCTGGCGCTGGGCGCGGTGGCCATCACGCTGCTCGGCTGGCTGGACGACAAGCATGAGCTGAAGGCGCTGCCGAAATTCAGCGGCCAGATTCTCATCGCCATCGCCGTGGCCGCCGCATGCAAGCGCATCACGCTGTTCGTGCCCAGCGAAGTTTTCAGCTATGCCATCACCATCCTGTGGCTACTCACGGTCATCAACGCCTTCAATTTCATGGACAACATGAACGGCCTGTGCGCCGGCGTCGGGGCGATCGGCGCCTTGCTCTTTGCGCTCATCGCGGCGGCCAAGGGCGAATATCTCGTGGCCGTGACCGGTTTTCTCATGTGCGGCGCGCTCGTGGGATTTCTGCCGTGGAATTTCCCGAATGCCCGCGCGTTCCTTGGCGATGCCGGCAGTCATCTGGTCGGCTACCTGCTCGCCGTGATGGCCATCCTGCCGCATTTTTACACCAAACAGGAACCGCGCCGGCTTGCCGTGCTGGCCCCGCTGTTTGTCCTGGCCATTCCCCTCCTCGACCTCGCGCAGGTTTTCCTTTACCGGACGCTGAACAGAAGGCCGTTCTGGATCGGCGACACGAACCATCTCTCGCACCGGCTTGCCCGGCTGGGGTTGGGCCGGACCAAAGCCGTGCTGGTGCTGTGGCTCACCGCAGCGTTGGCGGGTGCGGCAGCGTGCTGGCTTTGATCGGGGCGCACCCGTCCCGCCGCAGCAACTTTGAATCTTCAAGCGGCTGATTGGTTCAACGCTGCTGCGTCCGGGGACGGACGGGACCTCGCAAATCTTTGCGTGTGTTTCGTGTGTTTCGTGGTTAAATCGTCCGGGTGAAAATTTTATTCATTGGCGACATCGTGGGCGAACCCGGACGCAAGGCCGTGCAAACCATCCTCCCCCGCCTGCATGGCGAACATGCGCTGGATTTCGTGATTGCCAATGGCGAAAACTCTGCGGGCGGCAACGGCATCACGCCGCAGATCGCCGGCGAACTTTTCTCCGCCGGCGTGGATGTGATCACCACCGGCGATCATTTGTGGGATCAAAAAACCGTGGCGGAGCTGCTTTACAGCGAACCGCGTTTCCTGCGACCGCTGAATTATCCCGGCAACGTCCCGGGCCGCGGGGCGAACGTGTTTCAGAACCGCAATCTGCCGCCGATTGGCGTGATGAATGTGCAGGGCCGCGTGTTTATGCCGCCCATGGAAAACCCGTTTCTCGCCGCCGAGGCCGAGGTCAGCCGGCTGCGCGAAAAGGCCAAAATTATTTTTGTGGATTTCCATGGCGAAGCGACGTCGGAAAAAATCGCGTTCGGGCGCTTTCTGGATGGCCGGGTCAGTGCGGTGGTGGGCACGCACACGCATGTGCAGACGGCGGATGAGCAAATCCTGCCCAACGGCACGGCGTATTTGAGCGACGCCGGCTTCACCGGGCCGCACGACGGCTGTCTGGGCCGCGAAATCGAGCCGGTGTTGAAGAAATTTCTGACGGGCATGCCGACGCGGTTTGAAGTGGCCCGCAACCACGTGAAGCTGCACGGGGCGATCATCCGCGTGGACGACGACAGCGGCAAGGCGGTGAGCATTCAGCGCGTGGCGGAGAGTTTGCTTTAGCCACAGCACGGCCGACACCGAAACCAAGATGGAAGGTGGCGAAGGCTGCCATCTCCTTTTCAGTCACCGCCCGCTCCGTGCCAAACGAGTGGCCGCAGCGAAACCGGGGGTATCTTGGACTGCGGTGGACGGGGTGCAGCCTTTGTGTGGCGTTCGCGACAATGGCGTTTTTCCCCGAAGCCGACCAAATTTACAGCTTACTTTGGGAACAATTTCGACTTGATCAATCCCATCTTCGCGAGGCGGAATGTTAGGCCGGTGCCGAGGCAGCCGAAGCCGTATTTGACACTGCGGCGGAAGTTGATGGAGGAGGCTTCCTTGAAATACTTCGTGGGGCAGCTCACTTCGCCGATGGTGAAGCCGTGCCAGAAGATTTGCGCGAGCATCTGATTGTCAAACACGAAGTCGTCGGAATTGGCCGAGAGATCAAGCTTCAGCAGGAGTTCCCGCGAAAAGGCGCGGAAGCCGGTGTGATATTCGGAGAGCTTGGCGCCGAGCAGCAGGTTTTCCGCAGCCGTGAGAAAACGGTTGGCGATATATTTCCAGCCGGGCATGCCGCCTTTCAACGAATAACCGCCCAGAATGCGGCTGGCGAGAATGCAGGGATGCAGACCATTGGCAATCATCGAGGCCATCGCGGGAATGAGCTTGGGCGTGTATTGATAGTCCGGATGGACCATGATGACGATGTCGGCGCCAGCGTCGAGCGCGAGCCGGTAGCAGGTCTTCTGGTTGCCGCCGTAGCCGGTGTTTTTTTCATGAACGTGAACGCGGACGCCGAGCAACTGGGAGGCAACCTGCACGGTGTCATCGCGGCTGCGGTCGTCCACCAGGATGATTTCGTCCACAATGCCCTGTTGCAGAACCTCGTCCACGGTCTGGGTGACGGTCCTGG
>JAJXXI010000184.1 GCA_021781185.1 bacterium | reverse complement strand
GAAAAAGCCGCCGGCCCGCTGGCAGATCCACTGGACAATGCGCTCGTCGCCGGTGCTTTTGATCAGCGCCTCGATGCGGTCGAGCGGATTGCCAATCCCACCATCGTGATTGGCTGGTTGGGCCCATTTGTAAACCATCGAGGTGGAAAGCTGGAGGTCGGCGGACACTTCCTTCGGGGCTTTTTTCTCAAAGACTTCCCGGAGCAGTTCATGGGATTGCATGGCGGCACAATGGAAAAGAGTGTTTGCATTGGCAAGCGAGAAGCGCGCAGCCGAACGATTCCGAAAATCGTCCAAAATTATCAATGCGGTCACCCGGAGTTTCTGTTTGGATCAGTTCAGGATGATGGGCGTGCATAAACATTTGACCGATCCGGCTTGCCATGCGTGCTGGTTTGAGGTTCTAATTCGAGCGGAAACTCAACCGGGATCAGGCTTATGAATTTTCTCATCTATTCCATCTGTTTTGGAGTCGGGCTTGTATTTACCTTGGTTAGCGCCGTGGCCGGCCATTTTTTCGGGGGCAGTCATGAAGTGCAACCAGAGGTGGGCACCGGCGGGCACGTGGAGGCCGGTTTTGAACAAACCGGCATGCCGGGGATCGCGCCGTTCAGTCCCACGACCATCGCTTGTTTTATTACGGCCATGGGCGGGTTGGGCATGATTTTTTCAAACATAGACGCCACCAAAAGCGTTTGGGTCAGCGCCCCATTGTCCATCCTTGGCGGATTGTTAATCGCGGCGGGCGTTTTTTTCCTGTTTGATGCCGTCTTCCACCAGTTGCAAAGCTCCAGCGAATCGCACGTCGCCCAGTTGCTCGGGCAGACGGCCACCATTATCACGCCGGTTCCGGCGAACGGGGTTGGTGAAATTGCCTATGTGCAGGCCGGCACACGCTACACCGCACCGGCGCGCGAGGAACACGGTGCCACCATTGCCAACGGGCAGTCGGTCAAAATTGTCCGCATTGTCGGCACCCAGTTTTACGTCCAGCAACTTTGATTTTAGAAATCAACCATCAACCCGCAGCTTCACATTGATACTATGAACTCACTCCAGTTGGCAGAAATCACCCTTGGCAGCCTGGGCACCACTGTCATTGCCGTGTTTGGTATTGTCATCGTGCTCATCATATTCATGGGGGTTTGGGCGAGCCGCTATACCAAGGTGGGCCCGAACGAAGTGCTCGTCGTGTCCGGACGCAAACACCGGGTGATGGGGGCGGACGGGCAGATACAGACGCGCGGCTTCCGCGTGGTCAAGGGCGGCGGCACCTTCGTGATTCCCGTGGTCGAAAAAGTGGATGTGCTCTCGCTGGAACTCCTGACGATTGATGTGCAGACGCCGGAAGTTTACACCAGCAAGGGCGTGCCGGTGAAAGTGGATGGCGTGGCGCAGATCAAGGTGAAGGGGGACGATGTTTCCATTGCCACGGCTTCGGAACAATTTCTGAGCAAGGCGGTGGAGGACATCAAGAGCATCGCCATGCAAACGCTGGAAGGACATCTGCGCGCCATTCTTGGCACGATGACCGTTGAGGAAATCTACCAGAATCGTGACGCCTTTGCCCAAAAAGTCCAGGAAGTGGCCGCCGGCGACATGGGCAATATGGGACTTGGCATTGTCAGCTTTACGATCCGCGACATCCGCGACGGCCAGGGCTATCTCGACGCCCTCGGCAAACCCCGCATTGCACAGGTCAAGCGCGACGCCATCATCGCCCAGGCCGAGGCGGACCGCGATTCTGTCATCCGTTCTGCGCAGGCGAACCAGGCCGGGCAGGAGGCGAAATTTCTGGCCGATACGAAAGTGGCCGAAGCCCAGCGGGATTATCAGTCCAACGTCGCGCAATATCAGGCCACGGTGAATGTGCAGAAGGCGCAGGCCGACCTCGCGTATGATTTGCAGAAATTCAAAACCGGTCAGCTCGTCAAAGCCGAAGAAGTTCAGGTCAACATCGTCGAGAAACAGAAACAGATCGAACTGCAACAGCAGGAAATCCTGCGCAAGCAGCGTGAACTGGAAGCCACCGTGCAGAAGCCCGCCGATGCCGAGCGCTACAAAGTCGAGACGCTGGCCAACGCGCGGAAATTTCAGTTGGAAACGGAGGCGGCCGGCGCGGCCTCCGCGACCAAGGCCACCGGTTTTGCCGGCGCGGACGTGGTGAAAGCGACGGGGCTCGCGGAAGCCGATGCCAACAAGGCGCGCGGTCTTGCCGAGGCGGCCGTCATCGAAGCGCAGGGCAAGGCAACCGCTGAAGCCATGCGCGTGAAGGCCGAATCATTCAAGCAATACAACGAGGCCGCCGTCATCGAAATGATTGCACGCATTCTGCCGGAAATCGCCGGCAAGATCAGCGAACCGCTCGCCAAAACCGAGAAGATGGTCATCATTAATTCCGGCAACGGTCCCGGCGGCGGCGCGAGCAAGCTCACGGGCGACGTCACCACCATCATCAGCCAGTTGCCGCCCATCATTGAAAGCCTCACCGGCGTGAAGTTTGAGAAACTGCTCGAACAGGTTCCCGCACTCAAAAAAGCGATGAGCAAGGATGAAGCCGGAAAAGAAACCGGGGAAAGCAATTAGGCCATGGAGCACGCAAACACATCTTTGATGACTTTCCTGCCATTGCTGATGTTTCTGCCGCTGCTGTTGATCGGGCTTGGTTTCCTGGCCTTTTGGATTTGGGTGCTGGTGGACTGCACCACCAAAGAGCCAAGCCAGGGAAATGAAAATATTGTCTGGATATTAATCATCGTATTTACGAGTTGGATCGGAGCGTTGATTTATTTTTTTGTGCGCCGGCCTCAGCGGAAGAAAGAATTCGGGGCGTAAACATGCTCTCATGAAACTTTGCCGCTCACATGACGACCGCCAGATTGCTGGTGTCTGTGGCGGCTTGGCGAATCATCTGGGCTGGGATGCGGGCAAGTTGCGGGTGGTCTGGGTGCTGGCGACGTTTTTTACGGCTTTTGCCGGCGTCGTAGTTTATCTGGCGCTCTGGTATTTAATGCCGC
>JAJXXI010000387.1 GCA_021781185.1 bacterium | reverse complement strand
TTTGCTGGCGGCGACCAGTTGCATGGGCATCGGGTTTGGCCTGACGGTGCCGGCGCTCAATACGTTTGCCGCCGTTTATTTTCCTCAAAAGGTGGACAAGGCCGTGCTGGCGCTCAACGCGCTATTGGGCTTGGGCACGGCACTGGCCCCGGTCTTTGTCGCGATATTCGTGGGGTTCGGCATTTGGTGGGGGTTGCCGGCGCTGGTTGGCGGGTTGGTTCTGGCCCTGCTGTTGTTCAGTTTCAGCCAGCCTTTGAACGAAGGAGGACCGGCCACCGTCCAAAAGCGGAAGGTTAAATTCCCGGCGCGTTTCTGGGTTTTTGCGGCGTTTGCCCTGCTCTATGGCGTGTGCGAAACGATGAACGGCAACTGGGCTTCGCTTTACATGACGAAACATTTTGGTGCGGGCGCGTCGGTGGCGGCGCTGGCGCTAACGATTTTCTGGGCCACGGTGACCGGGGGGCGCGTCCTGTTCGCCGCGCTGGAAAAATGGTTTCCCGAAAGGCTGGTTGCCCGTGTGTTGCCGCTCGTCGTAACGGCGGCCTTCGTCGTCAGCGCGATGGTGCCGAAAACCAATCCGCTGCTTGGCCTGCTCACTTTTGGTCTGGCCGGCCTCGGTTGTTCCGCGCTGCTGCCGCTGGCCATCAGTTTCGGCCAGAAGGAGCTGACGGGCATCGCCGCTTCGGTTGCGGGCGGATTGATCGCGTTTTATCAGATCGGCTACGGTCTGGCCGCGTTTGGCGTCGGGCCGCTGCAATCGTGGGCGGGATTGAATTTGACAGTCATTTACGGCGGAACCGCAGTGGTTGCCGTGGCGATGGCCGGATTGGCGTTTGCCGTCACGCAAAAAACGGCGGCAGCGGATTAAAATTTGTTTCAACCATCAACAACCTCATCAACCAAGGAGAAAATTGAATTATGAGTCTCAAAGGCAAAGTCGCCATCGTCACCGGCGGCAACAGCGGCATCGGTCTGGCCATCGTGCTGGAACTCGCGCGGCAGGGCGCGAATATCGTCATTGATTACGTCGCGCATCCCGAGGCGACGGAAGAACTGGAGAAACAGGTTCACGCGCTGGGTGATTGCGTCATCGGCGTGAAGGCCGATGTCAGCCAGGTCGCCGAACTGCAAAACCTGTTTGCAGCCGCAGTGAAGGAATTCGGGCGCGTGGACATCATGGTCAACAATGCCGGTGTCGAGACGCGCACCTCCATCCTCGACACCACCGAGGCGCAGTATGAGAAGGTGATGAACATCAATCTCAAGAGCGCCTTCTTCGGCACGCAGCTCGCCGCGCAGCAAATGATCCAGCAGGGCGGCGGCGGACGCATCATCAACATCACCTCGGTCCACGAAGATTGGCCGATGCCGGGAAATACGGCCTACTGCCTCTCGAAGGGCGGCATGAGAATGTTGACGCGCACGGCGGGCGTGGAACTCGCGCCGCACAACATTCTTGTCGTCGGCGTCGGCCCCGGCGCGGTGGCCACGCCAATCAACCAGTCAACCATGCAAAACCCGGAGTTGCTCCGCAAGCTGAACTCCGCCATTCCGCTCGGCCGCATGGCCCGGCCCGAGGAAATTGCGACGCTCGTGGCGTTTCTGGCCGGGGATGGAGCCAGTTACATTTCATCTACAACCATATTCGCCGATGGCGGCATCATGCAGAGCAGTCCGGGATTGTAAGTGAAGCGAGACGCGCTTTTGCTGCCATCAGGAAATGCCAATCAGAATGCCGGCAAGAAACACGAGCGCGCCGCCCAGCATCACCTGCAAAATGGCCGACACCAGCGGCGAGTCCATGAACCGGTGGCGGACCCACGAGATGACGCCGAGTTCCACGAGCACCACGCACACGGCAATGCTCGTGGCGGTTTTTACGTTGGGAATCAAGTAGGGCAAGGTATGGCCGATGCCGCCCAGCGTGGTCATCAGGCCACAGACAAAACCCCGCGCCCACGGATGGCCGCGACCGGTGAGTGAACCGTCGTCGGACAACGCCTCGGCAAACCCCATGCTGATGCCCGCCCCCACGCTGGCGGCGAGGCCGACGAGAAATGTCGCCGAACTGCTGTGCGTGGCGAACGCGGCGCAGAACAACGGGGCCAGCGTTGAAACGGAGCCATCCATCAACCCGGCCAGCCCCGGTTGCACGACTTGCAGCACGAACAGCCGCTTGGCTTGTGACTTTTCATCCTCGTTCATCCTCGTGAGTGAGATCCTTTCGGCGGTGTGGGCGTGGTTGCGTTCCTCCTCGGCGAGATCGCCGAGCAACTGGCGGATGCCGGTGTCAGTGGTGCGGCGTGCGGCGGCCTCGTAGAAACGGATGGTTTCCACCTCCATGGATTCGGCGGCTTTCTGGACGCTTTTCAAACCAAGCGGGCGCACGAGCCAGACAGGTTTGCGTTCCACAAAACCACGAACGTCCTGCCGCCGGATGAGCGGGACATGTTCGCCGAACCGTGATTTGAAGAGGGTCAGCAGGCGATGGCGATGGCCATCCTCCTCCCGGCGCATCTCGCGGAACTTGGCGGCCTGTTCGGGATAGTTCGCTTCCAGCCCGGCGGCGAAATCTTCGTAGATGCGCGCATCTTCTTCCTCCAGCGAAATGGCGAGGGCGAGCACTTCCAGTTCAGTGAGGCTGTCGAAAGTCTTCATAGTCTGTGAAAGTAGTTGTCCTATGCCGGAGCGCAAGCTCGCGGGAAAACTCCCCGGCAGACACAGTTCTGAAAGCCGGGCTCTTCACCCTCCCCGTGATTCAAGATGAGCACTCCACGCCTGCTTGGGAGACACGTTTCAACAAGGTTTGGATTGGGCGACGAAGGTGTCACCTCAGCCGGCTCAGGCTGGCGTCGCGGGGGTGCCGTTCTTCTTCGCGGCGTCGGCGCGCTGGCAGATTTGCTGATAGGTGCCGAGCGCGAGCAGCGGCCACGCGTTGCGATACATGTCGTATTTCAGGTAGAACACCTTCGGAAAACCGGTGCCGGTCGTCTCATGTTCCGTCCAGGAACCATCTGG
>JAJXXI010000263.1 GCA_021781185.1 bacterium | reverse complement strand
AAATATTGTCGAGTTACAGTTCAAACACATCAATATAGCTGTTTAGTAGGGAATCCATCACGGATTCCCGCACTTGGTCCAAAGATGCCCACCACAGGCGCGCGTTTCGCAACCACTCTGCGCTCAAAAGCACGCAAAACACACCTAAGCAACCAATATATTGTTCGTTGCCCTCTGCTTTCATTCCGTGTAATCCTTGCAGCGACAATGTTTTTTCCAAACTTCAATCACCCAATGTCGCCTTGTTCCGAATAAACTGGCGAAGGCTGCGGTTAAAAAGAGCCAGGCGGCGCAGAAGAGAAAAGCCACGCACTGCGCCGAGACGGAAATCGGAGTCTTGCTATCTATCAAATATGTCAGGAAACAGATTGGCAATAAATGAAACGCAAAGACCTGAAGCGAGTGCCTGCTGAGAAACTCGAATCCCCGCCAAGACACCGCCTTCTGCAACAGCTCTCTTCCGGAGGCTACTGCAAACGCAACGGAAAGAAAGTTGAGCAACCGCAGCGGGCCCATGGTCGATCCGGCAGCCCACTCCTGGCCGATGCTCATTCCGGCAGCGCTGTGGCGCAGCACATACAGCCCGATTGTGATGCAGTAGGCCGGGAGAAGACAAAGTGGATGCCGTGGCAGCCAGGGACCGTTCGAGTCATAAGTTTTATGTCCACAAAGCAGGCCTATGATAAATAGAGTCTGCCAGTCAAGGGGGGAGAAGCAGCCGGTGAAAATTGCTCCGTTTAAAAAAGATAGTCCACCTTTCCCAGACCCGATTGCATATTGCGCCGCGAACCAGACAAGAAAACTGCAAGCAATGACCACGAAGCGATGTTTCCTTTCTAACAGTATTACGATCAGAGGCGTGAACATGAGAAACATGGCATACATCGGCAGTATCTCCAAAAACAGCGGCTTGCAAGACAAAGTCGCCACCATGTAGGCAGCCGCTGGCAATGGGCAAGTTAACAATTGATCCCAATATCTCCAACCAACAAGCTCTTGTTGAAGGCACTTCGCAAAACAAAGAAGGATTACAACAGAAACAACATAACAAGAGTAAACCATTCCACACCTGGCGAAAGCCTTCCGCAGGAGGGCGGCCTTTCCTCTTTCCCGGTAGATTCGCGTGTAAACCAACCCGGAAACATAACCCGACAAGAAAACAAATGCTTCGGCAAAGGAAAAAAAACCCAGAGGCTCAAAGAAAGCACTCCAGAATCCGAAAAGAACAGGAAGCAAGATAGCCAAGTGGTCCAACAACAAAATAACGTGCAAGGAGCCGCGAATGCCATCAATAAATGGATCCCGCTTTCCCTTGGCAGAAACGGGGGCTGCGTTGAATGTTGGCATGTCAGGACTGCATTTATGACTCACGCGCCTGCCTCCGATAGTAAACCAGACAAACCACGCTTCCGATAAGGAGATACGCAAGCACGATCCTCATGAGGTTGTCAGCGGTCGCAGGTGTCAGATGAATGGAGTCGCTTAGAGTGCCGAGACAATGGCATGGCATTTGCCAGCCAAGCCACCAAACTCCAAGACGGTAAAACAAAAACAGGCAGGACAGCCACGCGACCAACAACGCTGCGGATTGGCTTCGGCGCGACGCCATACAAAACACACTCACTCCGATCTCGACCACACCAACCGCGAACATCAAATGACGAAACTGCACTCCGACGATTGGATCCAGTTCCAGCAGCACTTTTGCGGAACCAAATGAGCTGAAAATCTTCGCAATGCCGGTGATAGCAAAGATCAGGCCGGCACTGAACAGGAATTTGCCTGCAAAGGTGCTGGCGGCGCGCCCTAAAACTTTATGGTCTGGTTGCGATTCCAGCGTGGCGTTGGGCATGAGAATATGATAAAATCAACGGAGTCTAATTTCCACTGTTAAGCGTCTGGAGATTAGAGTTTCCGCCCTACAGCGAAACATATTTTTAACCATCGATTTTTAAAGCGGCGGTTGCTTCGTCGGAAGCCATGCACCGCTCCAAACTGCTTCCAAAGTCTTCGAACAAACATTCCCCACGGTAAAAATGCGCCCGTAATGGGCTTTGAATGCCATCAGCATTAATTAAGTCATTGCGCCCGCCTTGATCGAATTCTGAATCAATTTTACCGAAAAACCCAGATGGGCATATCGATGCACCACCTGGGTCTCTCGCGGTGTTTTATTAGCAACACACAACATAAGTATAAGGACCAGAGCCAACACATGCGGTAGCCGAGCATGAAGGCTGCGAGCCTGGAGCGCACGTTTGTTGGCTTCCCATACGAATCCCAACCACGCAATAGCTACACGGAGTCTGGTCCGCACAGGTAACCGTTCTCGTGGCCCATACGTTGGTGGGCGGGTTATTAACTTGCGCTTGCGCGCCCAGCACCAAAGCCATGAATCCCAAACAGACGAGTTTTTTCATATTATTCCCTTTTTTATGGTTTATTTTATTTTATTTGTTTTTTACTAATCCGTGAAGTCCGCCACTGGTGTAACAACATCCAGGCAAACAACGCGGAAATTATTCCAAGTCCGGCGAGAACGCCAAACCGATGGTGTCCGGAATTGGTCGCATTCCCAACAGAAACTTTACCATCGAGACTAACAGAAACTTTATCATCGAGACTATCAGGGGGCATTTCCCCCTTGGCCAGCAATTCCCTGATGTCCCTGGCGTTGTGTTTTATTCGTTCCTGGTCAAAGTCCCATACATGGTTCGTCAAAGTATATATGTAAACTTGGTCCGCGTATCCTTTGTTTAACGGAAAAAGCAGCGGGCGACCGGAACAGTCGCGCACCTGTATCGCGTCCAGAGTGATTTCCGGCCTAAAATTTGTGACTTTCGCCTCGGATTTTGTAAAGTCGAGATTGCCGGTAATGTGGTGTTCAGTCAGCAGATGGCCGTTAACCGGGTGGAATTGTTCAAACTCCGTCTTCAGCTTAAATGAATCAATCGGCTTCGGAGAGTCCGGTTTATCCACAATCGAGTGATAGATCCACCGAGTAAATCCGTGGTCAAAA
>JAJXXI010000319.1 GCA_021781185.1 bacterium | reverse complement strand
CTTGAAAGCGCGTCCACCGCCGAAACCAAAGTCCCGCTCGAAGCGGACTGAGCGCCGCTCATGCTTCCACCATTTCCGTCTGTCCCAGCGATAGAAAATGCAGCGCCCGCAGCGTGACGGGCCGGCCGAAAATTTTGTTCAACGCCGCGCCATACAGTTTCAATTGCGGTGCGTAAGTCTTGATTTTTTCCGGCAAACCGCCCGGCCCCACGTCGTCCGTCTTGAAATCCACCAGCCAGATTTCCTCCGGCAGCAGCACCGCCAAATCCGCCACACCCTGCACCACGATGAATTCATTTTTCAAGTCCGCTTCAACCGGCGTCCCGGTGATGCCGGACAATTCGGCGGGGCTAAAAGCCGCCGTGAACGGCAGCTCGCGCCGGACCAGCGCGGCGTTCGCGCAAATCCGCCGGCCCAGATCGCCCGCCCAAAATCTCGTCAGTGCCGGCAGGTCCAGCACCGCGCATTCATCGGCTGACAAATAGTTTTCCCGCACCAGTCGTTCCGCCTCGGCCGCCAGTTCGCCGGTTTTATCCAGCGCGACCATCTGAAGAAACCTGTGATGTGCCGCGCCGATTTCCGCAGCGGACAATTTGCCGCGCCCCGTTTTGCGCGCGGTTAATGATCGCGGCGCGAAAACCGGTTCCGCTTCATCGTCCTTCTCCTCCGCCTCGCGGCGAAGCGCGGTCACGGAAGACTTGGCCTTGCGTTCCGTCGCCGCAGCGAACGGATAATTCCACGACAGTTTCCCCCGCAGTTTTTCCGCCGCCGCCGCATCGAGCGATACCAGCGGTTGCCATGAGCGGCCGCGTGCACCTTCCGGTCCGCTGGCGAATTCCGGCTCACCACGGGTCTGGCCCGTCACAGGGATCAGCTCCCCGTCCTCCACCAACCGCCAGCGTAGCAGGGCATTTTCGCCGCTCGCCGCGCCCGCATTGCCCGCTTGTTGCGCAAACCACAGCGCCAGCCAGTCGGCGAAGCTTCCGGCTTCCGCGATTTTTTGCGTGGTGGCCGGCCCGGCCTGCGACCAAACTTCGTCCCAGTTTTTTTGCGTGATGCTCGCCGTCAAAATCAGGTTGTCCCGCGCGCGTGTGAGCGCGACGTAAAGCAGCCGCAGTTCTTCGCCGCGCAGCTCGCGTTTCTGCCGTCTTTGCGCCAGCCAATGCGGCAGGCTGGGATAACGGCGCCCGCTCGATGGCGGTTTCACCTTGGGGCAAAGCCCCAACTCATCGTCAAAAATAATATCGCCGCGCAGGTCCTGTTCGTTGAAAGTTTTCGCCATGTCCGCCAGCACGACCACGCCAAATTCCTGACCTTTGCTCTGATGAATGCTCATCAGTCGGACGGCGTTTTCCACCGGCGTGGCGGCCACTTCCGGCTCGCTCTCCGCCGCCTGCTGCGCCTCGATGAATTTCAAGAAGCGGAACAGCCCCTGCCGCTGAAACTGGTCGAACTGCTGCGCGAGATTCAGCAAACCGGCGACATTGCCCGCCCGCTGCGCGCCGCGTGACTGCGCCCGCAGCCAGTCGGCGTAAAGCGTTTCATCCAAAATTTCCTCGAGGCACTGGGAAAGTGAATTCTGTTTCACCCGCTTGCGCCAGCGCGCGAACCGTTCGAGAAAAATGCCGGCTTTATCTGACAGGCGGCGCTGATGCGGGGAATGCCGGGTGGCCGGGTCGCCGGCCAGAGCATGAAACCGGTTGAGCGCGGTCCAAAAATGACCCTTGGCCACGAGCCGGATTTCCGCAAGTTCGTCCAGCGACAAGCCCACGATCGGCGAACGCAGCACGGCAATGCACGGCACGTCCTGCAAGGGATTATCCAGCAATCGCAGCAGGCTCAACAAATCCAGGATTTCGGCGCTTTGATAAAAGCCGCCGCGCGCCACGGCCAGCGGAATGCTGGCGCGCTCGAACTCCTTCACAAAAATCTCGGACTTGCCGCGTGGCGACCGCAGCAGAATCGCCATGTCGCGCCATTCAGCGGTGCGAAACACCTTTTGCTCGTCGTCCCAGAGGGCGAGCCGGCCGGCGAGTTCTTTAAGCCGCAGCGCAATCAGCCGCGCCTCTTTCTGCGCTTCGTCGAGGCCGGCCAATTCGCCGTCCATCTCGTCCGACGGCCCGGCGCGTCCCGCCTTGCAGCGCAGCAAAAGCTCCACCCGCGGCTCCGCGCCGGCGGGGTGAGCGTCCCTGCGAGCCGTCGCTTGCGCCAGACCGCCTGCCAATCCCGGCTCGCCAGCCGACCCGCCCCACCGGCGGCCGGGTTTTAATTCCGCATCCGCATCGTAAGCCACGCCGCCGGTTTCCTCGCGCATCACGAGACGACAGACGTCGTTCACAAAATTCAGCAGCCCTTCGTGACTGCGGAAATTTTCCGAGAGTGAAATCACTTCGCCAATCTGGCCGCGCCAGGCATGGGCGTAATCGCGGAAAATCTTTGGGTCGGCGAGGCGGAAACGGTAGATGCTTTGCTTCACATCGCCGACGAGAAAACGGTTGCCAGCCTCCCGGCTCAGCGCCTGGATGATTTTGTCCTGTGCGGCGTTGATGTCCTGATATTCGTCCACGAAAACAAATTTCAATTTCGCCTGCCAGGCTTCCGCCACGGCGGTCGGCCGGCGGGCGTTAAAATCCCAGAGCAGTCTCAATGCGAACTGTTCCAGGTCGTGAAAATCCAGGACGCCATCGGCGAGCTTGCGCCGGGCAAAGGCTTCGGAAAACCCGGCGGCCAGCCGCAGCAATGTGACCATGTGGCCGCGCACCCAGGACCAGTCCTCCGCGAGCGGGTCACCGCCATTTTTCACTGCGGCCAGCGAAACGAGAAACGCGGCTTCATCAAAAATCCTCTCCAACGGCTGGCGCAGAATTGTTTTCCGCCTGGCGGGCCAGTTGCCGTTGGCGGAAAGAACCTGCGACAAAATTTCCGCCGCAGTTTCGCGCGGGAAATTTCCCTTGAGCGGTGAAATTATTTTGGCCAGCTCGGCGGCCTTCTCGTTGCCGGCCGCCAAATTCCCGAGGGCGAACACCCAATCCG
>JAJXXI010000687.1 GCA_021781185.1 bacterium | reverse complement strand
GCGAAATAATTTTGCAGTAGCCCAGGTTGGCCATGGCGTTGCTGAGCGAAGCCTCCTTGATTTTCACCGTCGCCTCGGCCTCGTGCAACGTGGCAATGGCGGTGTCGTAATCGGAGCTGGAAATCAGCTTGTTGGTGAACAAATTGGAGCTGCGCCTGGCCTCCACCTGCTGCAACTCCAGATTCGCCTTGGCATTGGACAGGTCGGCCTTTGCCTGCTCCACCGCCGCTTGATACGTCGAGGGGTCAATCTCGGCGATCACCTGGTTCGAGGTGACCACCGAATTGAAATCCACATACAACTTGCTGATCCGGCCGGAAACCTGGCTGCCCACCGTCACGTTCACCACCGGGTTCAACGTTCCCGTGGCCGTCACCACCTGGGTCAGATCACCACGCGCCACCGGGGTGGCGTCATAGCTCGCCGCCTGCGGCCGCCCGCTGCGAAAATAAAAATAGCCACCGGCAACCAGCGCAAGCATCAGCACAATCAGGATCCACTTCCAACCACCGCTCGTATTTTTAGCCATAAAATTCCTCAAGTAAGACTGCTTCGGCAAACCACAAGTTACGACAATTTTGGCGGCCGCTGCAATTTCCGTTTGTTCCTTTCTGGCGGACGCGTAAAATCAGCGCGTGCTGGAATCCCTCACGAAACAACTAATCGCCTCGCAATCATTGACTGATGAACAGGCAGTCTGGTCCGTCGAACTCATCACCGACGAGACGATTCCCGCCGCCACCAAGGCGGATTTCCTGGTCGCGCTGGCGAGAAAGGGCGAGACGCCCGGGGAAATCGCCGCCTTTGCCTCGGCGTTGCGTGAAAAGTCCGTTCCCCCGCCGATTGCCAAGGACTGGCGCGAATGCCGGGAGATTCTGGACATTGTCGGCACGGGGGGCGACCGCCTGGGCACGTTCAACATCTCCACCACTTCCGCGCTGCTCTGCGCCGCCGCCGGCGTGGCGGTGGCCAAGCACGGCAACCGCGCCGTCACCTCGCAGGCCGGCAGTGCGGACGTGCTCGAAGCGCTGGGCATCCGCATTCATTTGACGCCGGCCGAGGCGGCCTGTTCATTGTGCGAAAGGAATTTTGCGTTTTTCTTCGCGCCAAATTTTCATCCCGCCTTCAAGCACATCGCCGCCGCCCGCAAACTCTGCGCCGAGCGCGGCCAGCGGACCATCTTCAACCTGCTCGGCCCGCTGCTGAATCCGGCGCGGCCTTCGGCCATGCTCGTAGGCGTGTCCCGTGCCGAACTCTGCGAACCGCTGGCGCACGTTTTGCAATCGCTCGGCGTCCGGCGCGGCATGGTGGTTTCAGGAAAAATCGGAGCTCGGAAATCGGAAGCCGGAAATTCCCTGGATGAGCTTTCCACGCTCGGGGAAAATCATGTCGCCGAGTTCTATCAGGAACATGGCTTCTCCGCCTCGGTCTTGCGGCCGGGGAATTTTCCGCTTCAGGGTGCCAGGCTGGCAGATTTGCTGGGGGGCGACAAACTGGAGAATGCTGAAATCACCCGGAAAATCCTGAGCGGCACCGAGCGCGGACCGAAACGGGATGCCGTGCTGTTGAATGCCGGCGCGGCCTTGTTCGTGGCCGGCAAGGCCACATCACTCATGGAAGGATGGGGATTGGCTGCGGAGACCATTGATTCCGGCGCGGCCCAGGCCAAGCTCGCGGAACTGGCGGGCTGATCAGAGGTCGCTGAACTGCGCGCCTTCCGTGGTGGCGTAATGCAGCCCCAGATTGTGCTGGGCAATCTTGTTGCCCTGGCGGGCGGCCTTGATAAACCATTTGACGGCTTCCGAGGGGTTCTGGGTCACGCCTCGACCGGTCTGGTAGCAAAGACCCAAATTGCACTGGGCATCGGCCAGCTCCTGCTCGGCGGCAGCCAGATACCATTTCGCGGCCTCGGTAAAATTCTGTTCCACCACCTGGCCGGATTCGTAAAAGACTCCGAGGTTAAACTGGGCGGACGGATACCCGCGCTGGGCAGATTCGCGATACCATTTGATCGCCTCGGCGAAATTCTGGGGCACGCCCTGGCCGGTTTCGTAAAGCATGCCGAGATTGAATTGCGCCGCCGGGTCACCTTGCTCCGCCGCCTCGCGCAACCATTTGGCCGCCTCGCCAAGTTCCTGGGGCACACCTTGGCCCATCCAGTAACAGACCCCCAGGTAACATTGGGCCACGGAATCGTTCTGGTCTGCGGCACGCCGGAACCACTTCACGGCCTCCTGATCATCCTGCGGCACGCCCTGCCCGTTTTGGTAGCACACGCCAAGGTAACATTGCGCCTGCGCATCGCCCTCTTGAGCAGCGGTCCGCATGGCTTCAAAACTATCCCATGATTTACGATGGTTCGACATATCATGAACGGCCAGAACCAGCTTAACTTCCGGCCCGCTGAAGACAAGCGGGGAATATCACCCGGCGGACGAAGCCCAATTTGGCTTCCGCCCCGGTGCCCGGCCTGATACAAAACGCGCATGGCAACACCATTGAAAATCGGTTTTCTGGGCGCGGGCAAAATGGCCGCCGCGCTCGCCTGCGGTTTCGTGAACGCCAAACTCGTCAAAGCCGGCCAACTCGTGGCTGCGGACCCGTTTGCCGCCGCCCGCCAACAGTTCGCCGCCGGCACCGGGGCCAAAACCGTTGCGGCCAATCTTGAGGCGGCGCAGGGAGCGAACGTCCTGATCCTCGCCACCAAACCGGATCAGGCCACCGCCGCCCTGGCGGAAATCTCCGGTGCTTTCAGTAAAAACCATCTGCTCATCTCCATCGCCGCCGGTGTGACGCTGGCGAAACTGGAAGCCGCGCTGCCGGACGGCGCGCGCGTCATCCGCGTGATGCCCAACACCCCGGCACTCGTCGGTGCAGGAGCCGCCGGCTTTGCCCTTGGGAAAAATGCCACCGCCGCAGACGGTGACCTGGCAAAAAAACTTCTTTCCGCTGTCGGCATCGCCCTGCCCGTGAAGGAAAGCCTGCTCGACGCCGTCACCGGCCTGAGCGGCAGCGGCCCGGCGTATGTGTATCAA
>JAJXXI010000101.1 GCA_021781185.1 bacterium | reverse complement strand
AACATCAAGGTCGTGGACGGCCCAATGTCCATCAAGACCGAGGGGGCCGTGCCCAACGACTGGGTGTATGTGGACATTCATGGCGTGGACGTGGGCACCTACGTCCAAAACGCCATGCACGCCGTGAACGCGGCCATCGCCGCCGGCCAGATCAAACTGCCGCCCGGCTACAACATTTTCTGGAGCGGCCAATACGAATACATGCTGCACGCTCGGCAGCGCCTGCTCATCGTTGTGCCGCTGACGCTGTTCCTCATCTCGCTCATCCTTTATTTGAACACCCGCTCGCTGTTGAAAACGGCCATCGTGCTGCTGGCCGTGCCGTTCTCACTGGTCGGCGCATTCTGGACGCTCTATCTCCTGCACTACAATTTGAGCGTGGCCGTCTGGGTCGGCATCATCGCGCTCGCTGGACTTGATGCCGAAACCGGCGTCATCATGCTGCTCTATCTCGAACTGGCTTACGCCGACGGGAAAAAGAATGGAATGATGCGGCATCCGGCCGATTTGCAGGCGGCGATTTATCAGGGCGCGGTGAAACGGTTGCGCCCGAAGGTCATGACCGCCTGTGTCATCATCGCCGGCCTGACGCCGATTTTATGGAGCCATGGCACCGGGGCCGACGTGATGAAACGCATCGCCGCCCCGATGGTCGGCGGCGTGATCACCTCCACCGTGATGGAGTTGGTCATTTATCCGGCCATTTATTTTCTCTGGCGCTCACGCGGTCAGTTGGAAAAACCGTTGAACCACGGATAAACGCGGCGTCTTATCTTTTGGCGAGCCGGGCGATTGCCGGTGACCGTCGGGGAAGCGCTGGCGGGCAAAACATGACAGCGGGTGAACGTCGGGCGCAGCGCGACAGGCGTCGGCGAAAACTTCCGTCCTGGCCCGGGCCAAAACGGTTGCGCATCGGGGGAACGATGCTATGTTGCGGCTCACGTCGCGGTTTTTGGGCGTGAAAACCAAACAAACAAGACTATGAAACATTTGATGATACTGGCTGCGGTTTGCACCGCAGGAATCCTGATGACCACCGGCTGCTGCTCCATGCACGGGCACAAGGACTGCTCCACCTGCGCCAAGCCCGCCATGAAGTGCGACGGCAGTTGCTGCAAAGATCCCGCCACCTGCACCGCGTGCTGCACCAACGCCGCCGGTTGCGCCAAATGCTGCAAGAAGTAATCCGAAGAAAATTCACCCGCCGTGACGGCTCCCCGTCACGGCGGTTCTTATTTCAGCGACGCGTGATTCAACCCCACCGGAACCGGGATCAAGGCGCCGCCGCAACCCGATTGTCCTGGCTGGCCACCAGCCTGCCATCGGCAAAGGCGGCCGCCCGCAGCAGCGGCGTGGTTTTGACCGGCTGGGAATAGACCGGAGAGCCGGCCGAAGGCTCGCTGCCATCGGTGGTGTAATGAATCTGGCAGGCCGGCGCACGGCCTCCATCCGGCGCGCCGGCGGCGGAAAGAATCCGGGTTTGATCTCCCTCGTTCAGCAGGCACAGCGCATAGACAAAGCCACGGGCTCCGGGCTGATCGCCCACCACCAGCGTCGTTGCGGTGCCGGCCTCGGTTGCCGCCGGCTGATTGCCAATCAAGGTCAGTCCGCCGGTCGCGCCCCAGAACACCGGCGCTCCGTTCGTGTGGACGGTTGTGCCGTTCTGATCCTGGAGCGTGACATGACAAAACACGGCGTCCTTGCCGGTCCGGGCAAAGGGTCTTCCGCTTAAATCAAAATTCAGCGTCATCTGCGTGATGTCGCTCGGCGTGCGGCGTTCTGCCGTGGCCACCGCTTTGCCATTCAAATAGCCGACCGCCTTGAGCGTGCCGGCCTCGAATTGCGGGACGGCGAATGTGAACGGCGGATGTTTCAGGTGCGTGGTCATGCGCGTGACGTCAGGCTCCTGGCGCGCAATCAATTTTCCATTCACATACAACGCGATTTCCTGGCAGTTGCTGAACACGCGCACCTGCCGGGGCGAATGGGGCGTCCAGTAGTTCGCCACGAACACCACCGGGCCAACCGGTCTGCCGGCGACCATCTCGTCCGGATCGCGCTGACTGCGGAAAAACCAGTAGCTGAACTTGGGCAGCCGGAAAACGTCCATCACGCCGGACGATTCCAAATCCGGTGCGTAGCCACGGCTGTAATCGAACATCACCCAGATGCCGTCGCCGAAGGCAGTCGTTTGCCGGTTGTCATTGTGCGCCTCCTGAAAATTCAAAGCCTGTTGCAGCATTCGCACCTCGCCGTCGCCGCGCAACTGGCGGCTGCTGCGGTCGGCGGGTTTCAAATCCTTCCATTCGTCCTGCTTCAGTCCGGCGTTTTGCGCGTAGTATTCCCAGTCGCCATATTCGCTAATGAGGCAGGGGATGTTCGTGATGCCATGGCAGCCGCCATGCTGGCGCGCCTGGAGGAACACGTCATAGCCGTGCTTCCAGCCGGCGGTAAAACACTGGTCGCCGGGATATTCCTCATGAGCGATGGCGCTGGCTTGTTTGATGAACGACGGCGGCATGTCGCTTTCGTTCAGGGACAGTTCCCAGAGAATGACGCAGGGATGATTGCGGTCGCGGCGGATGAGCTGATGACATTCCTGAAATTTCTGGGCGGCAAATGCCGGGTCGGGATTGAAATACTGCCAGCCGAGAATGCCGTCCATGACCACCAGGCCAAGTTCATCACAGGCCTCCAAAAACGCCGGCGACTGCGGGTAATGGGACAGGCGGACGTAATCGAAGCCCGCCTCCTTGATCTTCAACGCGTCGCGATGCTGCGCGGCGTCCGAAAGCGCGTTGCCGATGAAAGGGTATTCCTGATGCCGGTTGCAGCCGCGCAGGAACATCTTTTCGCCGTTGATGAGAAATCCATCCTTCGTGATTTCAATGCGCCGGATGCCGATGCGGGTTTGAGCCGTGTCCACGGCCCGTTTGTGTTCCACCACTGCCGAATGCATGGAATACAGGCAGGGCGAGTCCGGCGACCAAAGCTTGGGATTTTTTACCGAAATGTCCTGGGTGAATTCCTGTTCCGCGCCG
>JAJXXI010000046.1 GCA_021781185.1 bacterium | reverse complement strand
TGGATTTTATTTCCTTCCACGCGAAAGGCTCGCCCGGGTTCACGGATGGTCATGTGCGCATGGGCATGGCCAGCCAGTTGAAAAACATGAGCGACGCCTTTGCCGTCATCGCCTCGTTTCCGGAATTCAAGCAATTGCCCGTCATCATTGGCGAATCCGATCCCGAAGGATGCGCCGCCTGCCGCGAACCGCGCGACGCCTATCGCAACAGCACGATGTATTCGAGTTATACCGCCGCAAGTTTTCCGCGCGCGGTGGAGCTGGCCGAAAAAGCCGGAGTGAATCTTCAAGGCGCGCTGACATGGGCGTTTGAATTCGAGGATCAGCCGCCCTTCGCCGGGTTTCGTCAGCTTGCCAGTGCGGGGCTGGACCTGCCGGTGCTGAATGTTTTCCGAATGTTTGGCAAAATGGGTGGTCAGCGTGTGTTTGTAAAAAGCAGTGCCGGCTTGAACGCGGAAATCATCCGTGACCGGAATGTGCGCGGCCAGCCTGATATTTCTGCGCAGGCGAGCCTCGGCCAGCATCGGCTTGCGGTCATGGTCTGGTATTATCACGATGACGATCTGCCCGGTCCGCCGGCGGCGGTGGATTTGGCCATGGACGGATTGCCGGTCGGAAATGGCGAGGTGATGCTGACGCGATATCTGGTTGATGCCGACCACAGCAATGCCTACGAGGCATGGAAGCGGATGGGTTCGCCGCTGCCGCTCTCTGCCAGTCAATATGCAAAACTGGAAACGGCGGGACAGTTGGCCAGACTTGGATCCGCGACGGTCCTTGCGGCAAAGTCGGGCCGGGTGGTGGCGCATTTCACCTTGCAACGACAAGGGGTTTCGTTGCTTGAGTTGACTTGGAATTAGGCGGTGCCTTGGTGTTTTCCCGTTGAATGCTGCGGCGCGGTCGCCTGTGGCAGGGCGATGCAGATTCGGCTTGCGCGGTGAGGGGGGGGTGTTACGATTTTGCAACGATTCATCCGCCACGTCCGGCGGGTTTTCTTTTTTTAACCGGAAGCGATATTTACTGTGAAAATTTTCAGCGGCACCGCCAACGAGCCCCTGGCTCGGGCCATCTGCAAATCCATCGGTTGCGAACTGGGCCAGTGCAATATTACGCCGTTTCCCGACGGCGAAACCTTCGTGAAAATCGAGGAAAACGTGCGGGGCGAAGATATTTTCATCATCCAGCCCACCTCGCCGCCGACAAACCACAATCTGATGGAATTGTTCATCATGATTGACGCGTTGCGCCGCGCCAGCGCCAAACGAATCACCGCCGTCATGCCGTTTTACGGATACGCCCGGCAGGACCGTAAGGACCAGCCGCGCGTGCCCATCACGGCCAAGCTGGTGGCGAACCTGCTCGTGGCCGCCGGCGCGAGCCGCGTGCTGACGATGGATTTGCACGCGCAGCAAATTCAGGGTTTCTTTGACATCCCGGTGGATCATCTCTACGCCGCGCCGGTGATGTATGATTATTTGAAGAAAAAACCCCTGACCAACCTCGTCGTGGTCAGCCCGGACGCCGGCGGCATCAAGATGGCGCATGCGTATTCCCAGACGCTCGATGCGGAACTGGCCATCGTGGCCAAACGCCGGAAAAGCGCCACGGAAGTGGAAAGCATGGCCGTTATCGGCGAGATCGAGGGAAAGAATGTTCTCCTCGTGGATGACCTTACGGAGACGGCCGGCACGCTGACCTCGGCGGCGGCTGTTTTGAAGACGAAAGGGGCGAAAGAGATCATGGCCTGCGTGTCGCACGCCCTGCTCAACGACACGGGCATCGCAAGATTGCGCAAATCAGCTATTGACGAGTTGATAACAACTGATACAGTCCAACGCCCTGCGATTGACGGTGTCAAGATAACGACCTTGTCCGTGGCAGGGCTTTTGGGTGAAGCCATCAAGCGGATTCATAGTAATTCGTCGGTGAATTCCCTGTTTGAATTCAAAGGCGGACGCACAAGTTAGGCGTTCCCGGAAATAATTTTAAGAAAATGAAATCTGTAGCATTGAAAGCGTATCCGCGTTCGCAGGTGCAGCGCGCTGAAGTCAAAAAGCTCCGCGCCGCCGGACGAGTGCCCGCGACCATTTACGGGCGCCAAGTCGAGCCGCAAAATCTCGAGGTCAACTACGAGGAGTTGGCTGACCTCCTGCATCATTCCGTGTCGGAAAATCTGCTGGTGGATTTGTCCGTTGACAGTGATGCCCGCGCCAAGCGCTTGGCGCTGGTGCAGGAAATCCAGCATCACCCGCTGAGCGGCAAGGTGTTGCATATAGATTTTCACGAGGTGGCTGTGGACGAAAAAGTCACCGTCTCCGTTCCGGTGGAAACCGTCGGTGAGCCGGTTGGGGTGAAGGTTGGCGGCGGCACGCTGGAACACGTTTTGTTCAAGCTCAAGGTGCGTTGTCTGCCGAAGGATTTGCCAGAGCAGATTGCAGTGGATGTCAGTGCCATGGAAATCGGCAAATCATTGCACATTGGCGACCTTGTGGCACCGGCTGGTGTTGAAATTTTGGGTGATAAATCCCGCACGGTGGTGGCTGTGGCTGCGCCGCGCGCCGAAGAGGAAGTGGCACCGGTCGCCGACGCCACCAAGGCGGCAGGCGATGTCGAGATGACCAAGGAAAAGAAGGAAGAAGGTGCCGAAGGCACCGCGCCTGCGAAAGCCGCTGGCGACAAAAAGGCCGAAGCCAAGCCCGAGACGAAGGCCAAGCCCGAAGCGAAGGCCGAAGCCAAGAAGAAGTAATTTTTGCGGCGCAAGCCGCCGCCGCGCATGGAGCCGATGCACCTTATTGTGGGGCTGGGCAATCCCGGCGCGGGATATGCGGGGACGCGTCACAATGCCGGCTTTCTGCTGGTCGAACGCTTGGCAGAGTTGTGGAAGGCGGGTTGGACTGGCGAGCGCAAGTTTGCCTCGCGGATCGCAAAAGCCGAGTGTCGGGGGAAAAAGGTTTTGCTCTGCGAGCCGCAGTCGTTCATGAATTTGAGCGGTGAGGCGGTTGCGGCGCTGGCCGGCTTTTACCGGCTGCCGCTGGAAAAGGTTTTGATTGTGGTGGATGATGCGGATTTGCCGTTGGGGGAAATCCGGTTGCGCCCTGGCGGTGGCAGCGGCGGGCATCACGGATTGGATTCCGTGACGCAGCACCTTGGTTCGCGCGAATACGCGCGGCTGCGGCTGGGGATCGGTCGCAAAAACGAAGTGCGCGAAATCACCAACCACGTTCTGGGCCGGTTTGATTCGGCCGAGAAAAAGCTGCTGGCGCAAGTTTTGGACCGTGCGGCTGGCCAGGTTGAATGCTGGTTAAGCGACGGTTTGCAGAAGGCAATGAGTCAATTTAACGGGGCAGTCAGCCCCACGAACGAAGAGAATAAAAAGTGAAACGATACGAAGGTCTGTTCATCCTGAACCTGGCGGGACGCGAAGAGGGCGTAAAAGACGCTCTGGACAAGATTTCCACGGAAATCAGCACCGCCGGCGGCAAAATTGAAACCGTTCAGAAAATGGAGAAGAAGGCGTTCGCCCGCATCGCGGACAAGCGTCATTCCTCCGGCTTCTATGCGAACGTCATTTTCGACGCCACGCCCGCCGTGGTTGCCTCGCTCCAAACCAAATTCAAGTTGAACCCGGACGTTTTCCGGGTTCTGTTCACCGTGATGCCGGAAGCGGTGCCGGCCAAGTAATTTCCGTCATGGCCAGCTTCAACAAAGTCATCCTGGTGGGGAATCTGACGCGCGACCCTGAGTTGCGCTACACTCCCAAGGGGACGGCGATTGCCAAAATCGGCCTCGCGGTCAACCGCGTCTGGACGAATGAAGCGGGGGAGAAGAAGGAAGAAGTGACTTTTGTGGACGTGGATGTTTTTGGCCGGACGGCTGAAAATGTCGGCCAATACATGCGCAAGGGCCGTCCGATTCTGGTGGAGGGCCGCCTCCGTCTGGATCAATGGGATGACAAACAGACGGGGCAGAAGCGCAGCCGTCTGGGTGTGGTGGCTGAAACAGTTCAATTTCTTGGCAGTCCGGCTGGTGCCGAAGGCGGTGCTCCGACGGCTCCGCGCGTCGCCCGCCCCGCCGCTTCCGCGCCGGCGGCTGAACCGGTTGAAGGCGACGGTCCCCCCGAAAGCGATGATGTCCCGTTCTGATTTTTTATTTCGCAACCTTTAATTTATTTTTCGTATGGCAAAAACTGAAGTCATTCTCACGCATAACATCATCGGCCTCGGTGGTGAATCCGACCAGGTCCGCGTCGCTGCCGGTTACGCGCGCAATTTTCTTTTACCCAACCGCCTCGCTGTTCCGGTGACGCGGGCGAACAAGCGCCAGATTGAGTCGCTCAAGCAGAAGCGGGCGGAACGCGAGGCTCATGAGTTCAATACCATGGCTGAGTTGTCCAAGGGACTCAGCAAGTTGATTTGCGTGATCAAGGTCAAGACCGGCGAGGATGGCAAGCTGTTCGGAGCGGTGACTGCCGGCATGATCGCCGACGAACTCAAGCATCAGTTCGACATCATGCTCGACAAGAAGAAAATCCACCTGGAACACTCCATCCGCCAGTTGGGTGAATTTGAAGTGGAATTGAACCTTCACGCCGAAGTCAAGGGCACGTTGAAGGTGCGCGTGGAGAGCACCACACCGGTCGCCGCCCCAGCGGAAGCGCTCGTTGAGGAAAAGCCCCGGACCGAAAAGCGCGGCAAACGGCAGGATGCCGCTGCGGTCGAAACGACCGAAACCAAGCCCAAGGCCGAGAAGAAGGCCAAGGCGGACAAGAAGCCGAAGGCGGAATAGATTTATTTTCATCACCAAGCCACGGAAGCAGTGTCCGTGGCTTTTTTATTTTTGGCGGGCAGCGGTTTCAGCTTGGTTTTGGCGCGGATAAATCTTGCCATTGGCGGCTGATTTTCTAAATTGTCCGACCGTTTTTCTATTTTTTATGCAATCATACGTGTTCCCTGAATTCTTGGCGCAGGCGGCTCCCGCGCCCGCCGCACAAAACCCGGTCATGGCTTTTCTGCCCATGATTTTGCTGGTGGTGGTCTTTTATTTCATCCTCATCCGCCCGCAGCAAAAGCGCGCCAAGGAACAGCGCAAGTTGATTGAAGGCCTCAAGTCGGGCGACAAGGTGGTGACCTCCAGCGGCATCATCGGCGAGGTGATTACGGTCAAGGACCGCACCGTCTCGCTGCGTTCTGCGGACACCAAGCTGGAAATCACCAAGGAATCCGTGGTGGCCATCACTGAACCCAAAGCCTGATCTGCCATGAAGCAAAACAACATGGGGCGGTTTCTGCTGGTGATCGCCATTATCCTGTGGTCGTTGTATCAGATTTATCCGCCAACCTCCCGGGATCTGATCAAGGAATTTTCCAGCCGGGCGGAGAACAAGGATGCTGCGTTTACGAACATCCTCAACGAAGCCAGGGCCTTCCAGAAGGCCGGCACGAACAATGAATTTATGGCGCTGCAAGTGGCCGCCGGCACGAACGATCTGCAAAAGTATTTTCCGTTTTTTTCTGCCAGTGCCCAGATCCACCCGAATGTGTTCATTCTGAACCGCCTCCAGCGAGAAGCCGCCGGCAAGATCAAACTCGGCCTCGATTTGCAGGGCGGCACGTCGTTCCTCGTGCAGATGGACACCTCCAAGCTGGCCAACACCAACGACACCGGCAGTGCGCTGTCGCAGGCGATTGCCGTGCTGCGCAAGCGGATTGACCGATTTGGCGTGGCCGAGCCGATCATCCAGTCGGCGGGCGGCAACCGTATTCTCATCCAGCTTCCCGGCCTGTCGCAGGCGGATCAGGACAGCGCCCGGCAGCAGATTCAGAAGACCGCGTATCTGGAATTTCGCATGGTGAATGACAACAGCGATGAGATCATCCGCAACGGCGATCCCATTCCGCTCGGCTACGAATTGTTGAAGCATGTCGAACAGTTGCCCAACAATCAGACCCGGATCGAACAGGTTGTCGTCAAAAAAACGCCAGAAAACGGCCTGGCTGGCGACATTGTCAAGAGCGCCATGGTCAATCGCAACTCGATGGGGCAGCCGGAGATTGATTTTGAACTGACCGCCGATGGGGCGAAGAAATTTGGCGAGGTCACCCGCAACAACGTCGGGCACCGCATGGCGATCATCTTGGACGGTGAATTGTATTCCGCCCCGAACATCCAAAGCCCGATTGAAACCGGCAACGGCCAGATCACCGGCAGTTACACGATGGAGCAGGCGATGGAACTCGCCAACGTGCTGCAGAATCCGCTGAAGGCGCCGTTGAAAATTGTGTATTCCAGCGATGTCGGCGCGACCTTGGGCCAGGACTCCATTCAGAGCGGCATTCGAGCCTCAATTTATGGCGTGATTTTTGTCTGCGGGTTCATGTTGATTTATTACCTGTTCGCGGGTTTGGTGGCCAACGTGGCGCTCATGACCAACATCATCATCCTGCTGGGAGTGATGTGTTCCATCGGCACGACGTTTACGCTGCCCGGCATCGCGGGGGCTGTGCTGACGGTGGGTATGGCGGTGGATGCGAACGTGCTCATCTATGAGCGGATTCGCGAGGAACTGGCATTTGGCAAAACGCTGCGGGGAGCCATTGAAGCCGGCTATGCCCGGGCCTTTAGCACGGTTTTCGATTCGCACATCACCACGATGATTTCATCCATTATTCTCATTTTCATGGGCACGGGAGAAATCAAGGGATTCGGCGTCACCCTCACCATCGGTGTGGCGGCCAGCTTGTTCACGGCGTTGGTGGTCACGCGGCTCATTTTTAACTTCGCGGTCAACCGCAACCTTCTCAAATCGCTGCCCATGCTGCACCTGATCCGCAACACCAAGGTGGATTTCATGAAGGTGGCCAAGCCCATGTTCATCCTGACGTGGCTGTTTGTGATTTGTTCAGTGGGTTTTGGCATCACTCGCGGGAAACATTTGTTTGGCGTGGATTTTCTGGGGGGCGACAGTGCCACCTACAGTTTCACCCAAAAAATTCCTGAAAAGGACATTCGTTCCGTGCTTGCCGGAGTCGGGGTGAAAGACCCGACCATTCAATTCCAGACGGACATGACCACCGGCAAAGAATCGTTGCGCCTGGCCATGCCTGGGGGCACGGAAAAGCAAGTGGAAGCGGCCCTCGAAACGAAATTGCCCCAGGCGCATTTCAAAATGCTGGGCAGCCAGCATGTTGGGGCGCTCATCAGCAATGAAATTTTGCAATCGGCCATTGTGGCCTCATTGCTGGCCTTGTTTGGCATTCTGGTGTATGTGGCGTTCCGCTATGAATTCTCCTTTGCCGTCGCGGCCGTGATCGCGGTGATTCACGACGTATTCCTGACGATTGGCGCGTATTGCATTGCCAATGCCGTGTCCGGCCGCCAGTTCAATGCCACCGTGGTCGCCGCCTTGCTGACCATCATCGGTTTCTCCATCAACGACAACATCGTCATTTTCGACCGGATTCGCGAAGACTTGAAACTCGGGGTGCGCGGCACCTTCCGGGAAATCATCAACCGGGCGCTAAACCAGACGTTGAGCCGGACGATTATTACCAGCGGCACGGTGTTTCTGGCCACGCTCTCGTTGTATATCTTCGGCGGAGGTGTCATCAACGACTTTGCCTTCACCTTCCTGGTGGGCATCATTACTGGCACCTACTCCTCCATCTACATCGCCAGCGCCATCGTGCTGTGGTGGCACAAGGGCCAGCGTCCTGCCATCGGGACCACGCCGGTTGCCGTGCAGAGCGTGCAGAGCCAGCCGGCGGGGAAGTGACCATTCCGCCTCATGTTTGGGTTCATTGAAATCACCCCGTGGCACTGGGCTGGTTTCATTCTCTGCGTCCTGATTTTTCTGGCGCTGGATCTGGGCATATTCCATCGCCAGCCCAAGGTGGTTAAATTCAAGGAAGCCCTGGTCTGGTCCATTGGCTGGGTGGTGCTGTCCATGCTGTTTGCGGCCCTGCTTGTGGTGGTGCGCGGCCGCACCGAGGCGGTGGAGTTTGTCACCGGTTATGTCATCGAGCTGTCGCTCTCGATGGACAACGTCTTCGTCATCGCCCTGATTTTCTCCTATTTTAGCGTGCCGGCGCAGTATCAGCACCGGGTGCTATTCTGGGGCATTCTGGGGGCGCTCGTCATGCGTGGGGTGATGATTCTGGCGGGCGCGGCGCTCATTGAGCGGTTCCAGTGGATGCTGTATCTTTTCGGCGCGTTTCTCGTCTTCACCGGGATCAAGATGTTTTTTGCCAGCCAGGAGGGGGTCGAGCCAGGCAAAAATCCGGTCGTCCGGCTCGCGCGAAAAATCTTTCCGGTCACGGAGGAACTGCATGGTGAAAAATTTCTGGCCCGCGTGAACGGCCGCACCGTGCTCACCTCGCTCGCGATGGTCCTGATCGTGGTGGAGACGACGGACCTGGTTTTCGCCCTCGATTCCATTCCGGCGATTTTTGCGGTGACGACCAAGCCGTTCATTGTTTTCACTTCCAACGTGTTTGCCATTCTTGGCCTGCGTTCACTGTATTTCGTGCTGGCCGGGGCGATGGATTATTTCCGTTACCTCAAAGCGGGCCTGGCCGTGGTGCTGGTGTTTGTCGGCGTGAAAATGTTGATCGCGCCGCATGGCCATGGCGCTGCCCCGGCCCTCTGGTTTCAACTGGAAATATCCACGCTGATCTCGCTGCTGGTGGTGGGGGGCATCATCGGGACCTCCATTCTGCTTTCCGTGGTGGCCCGGCGACGGATGCAGAACACTACCTCATCCCGGCCACAATGAAATTTCGCTGGTCGCTGGCCACGCCGCAGCCGCTCCTCACGGAGACGCTGGCGGCACCGTTGGGGATCACCCCGCTGCTCGCGCAATGCCTGGTGAACCGTGGTTTCAGCGAGTTGCCGGTCATCAGAAGCTTCCTTTCGCCCCGCCTCAAAAACCTGGCGGATCCGTTTCTGCTCCCTCACATGACCGTGGCGGTCGAACGCCTGCTGGCCGCCCGCGACCGCGAGGAACCGCTGGTCATCTTTGGCGATTACGATGTGGACGGCGTGACCTCCACGACGATCCTGTTGGAAGTGCTGCGCCAGTTGGGCTGGCGGGCCGAGGCGTATCTTCCCAGCCGCATGGACGAAGGTTACGGTTTGAGCCGTGATGGCGTGGAAAACTGCCTGAAGAAATTTCCCGTCCGACTGCTGCTGGCCGTGGACTGCGGTTCCACGGCCGTGGAAACCATCGCGTGGCTGAAGGACAAGGGCGTGGAAGTGATCGTGCTGGATCATCACCAGGTCTCGTCCCCGGCCCCTGCGGCGGTCGCGCTGGTGAATCCTCAAATCGGCGACCAGCAATCGGCGGCCGGCAATTTTCAGGAGCTTTGCTCCGCCGGCCTCGCCTTCAAGCTCGCGCACGCGCTGGTCAAGCGCGGCCGTGAAACCGGCCTGCCCGGGGCGGCGGAATTTGACCTGCGCCTGCTGCTCGATCTCGTCGCCCTCGGCACGATTGCCGACCTCGTCCCGCTTGCCGGCGAAAACCGCATTCTCGTCACCGCCGGACTGGAGCGGCTGAATGCCACCAAACGCCCTGGATTGACCGCCTTGAAGCAAGTCGCCCAATCGCCGGAAATTCTCGGCACGCATGACGTGGGCTTTCAACTCGCGCCGCGTTTGAACGCTTCCGGCCGGCTGGAAACGGCCACGGAATCGCTGCATCTGCTGCTCGCGGAAACTTTGGAGGAAGCCTTGCCGCTGGCGCAAAACCTGGACGCCCGGAACCGCGAGCGGCAGAACATCGAACGCAGCATCACGGAGCAGGCTTCGGGCATCGTCCGCTCCAAGTTCAATCCCCAGACCGATTTCGTCATCGTCGAAGGCCAGTTGCTCTGGCACATCGGCGTGGTGGGCATCGTCGCGTCGCGCGTGCTTCAGGAATTTTACCGGCCCACCCTCATCATTGGCGGCGATGGCGAGCAGTGGCGCGGTTCCGGCCGCAGCATTGCGGGTTTCGACCTGGCGGCCGCGCTGCGCGAGTGTGACGATCTGCTGGTCAAGCACGGCGGCCACGCGATGGCGGCGGGGCTGACCATCGTGCCGGACAACTTGGACCGGTTGCGTCAGCGCCTGAATGAACTCGCGAAGCGCGCGCTCAAGCCGGAAGATTTGCAGCCGCCGCTGCGCCTGGATGCGGAGGTCCGGCTGGGCGAGCTGAATCTGGATTCGCTCGCGGAGTTGGAGCAGTTGAAGCCGACGGGGCAGGGGAATCCCGCGTTGCAATTCTGTTCCTGCGGTCTGACCCATGCGCGTCCGCTCCAGCGCATGGGGGCCAGGAAACAGCACGTCAAACTGTGGGTGACCGACGGCATCACCACGCACGAGGCCGTCTGGTGGAATGCCGGCGAAGGCTCGCTGCCGGTCGGGAAATTCGACCTCGCCTATGCACCGGCTGTGAATTCATTCAATGGCCGGACGACCGTGCAGTTGAAAGTTCTCGACTGGCGGGCGGCGTAGGCCGGGCTTCGCGCCGGTTGCCGGTTTTGTCGGCCGGCGGCGATGCCCGTTTCCTCCTTTCTGTTTTTTGTGTCCGGCTTGGACCGCCATTGTCCGTGGGGGCCGGGCAGAATCATCCGGTGGTCTGCGGCTGTGAACAACTCGGCATGGCGCGGCGGCGGACGACGGCTTAATTTTCCTGGCCATGGGCACAGCACCCCATAACCGCATTTTGCATGTGGACGGTGACAGTTTTTTTGCGAGCTGCGAAATCGCGCTCAATGAGAATCTGCGGGGCCGGCCCGTGTGGGTTGGCGGCGGCCGCCGTGGCGACGGCATCGTCATAGCGGCGAACCGGGCGGCGAAACAGTTCGGCGTCAAGACGGGCATGGCCTGTTTCGAGGCGAAACGGCTTTGTCCGCTCGGCGTGCTTTGCCGGCCGCATTACGACGGCTACCGGGATATTTCGGAGAAGATGTTCCGCGTGCTGGAGCAATATGCGCCGCTGCTTGTGCCGGTCTCGATTGACGAGGGCTTCCTCGATTTCACCACGATGGACAGCGTTGTCTGGCGCAATACGACGCCGGAGAAATATGTGCGCGAAATTTGCGACCGGATCAGTCGCGAAGTTAAAATCCCCGTGTCCGCCGGCCTTGCCAGTTCTTCCCGTCTCGCCAAGCTGGCAACGGATGCGGCCAAACCGGGTTTTCTGGAAATCAAGCCCGGGGAGGAAAAGGAGTTTCTCAAAGACCGTTCCGTGCGCGAGCTTTCCGGCATCGGAAAAAATCGTCAGCGCTCGCTCGCGGCGTTGGGGGCGTTGACGTTTGGCCACGTAGCGCAAATGCCGTCGTCGCTGCTCAAGCAGAAATTCGGCATCTGGGGGCAGCAGCTCTGGCTCTTCGCCAACGGCCGGTGGCACGAGCCGCTGTTGCTGGAGGTGAAAGACCGCACGACAATTTCCAGCAATACAACGCTGCCCGATGACGAGCCGGATTACGAGGCGGCGCTGACGTTTGCCTTGAGCGAGGCCACGCGGCTCACCGGCCAGTTGCGGCGGGAGCAGTTGCAGGCGCGGGAGATGTCGCTGACGATCCGTTTTGCTGATTTTTCCGAGGCTGGCGGCGGTCATCGCTTTCGTGAACCGCAGTTTTTGAATTCCATCATCAACACGGCGCTGGAAGGCGTTTTCCGCGACGTGATGCAGGGACAGGTCAAGCCGGTGCGGCAGATCCGCATCGCGTTTTGGAACCTGGCGCGGCTGGACACGCAGCCGACGCTGTGGGGGCGCACCGGGGCGGAGCGCTGGGGCGCGCTGGACGAGGCGACGCAGGAATTGAATGCGAAGTTTGGCAATGCCGCCGTGATGACGGGCGCGCAACTGGCGCTGCGCCGGCTTGATGACGCGCACAAAAATCCCAAGGCGAAATGTCCGTTCGCACCGAGGCGGGAAATCATGAAAAAACTCTGGGGCACGGACGCCGATCCGCTGGCGCACAAGGGCGACTGGGAAAAGCGCCTGTCCAAAGTCAGCAAACAGGCGCAGTTCCAGCACTGAAGGATTGAGCAAAATGCGTGCTGGAGAATTCTGGATTTACCATCAAAACATCCATTACTGCCGTTCGTATTCCCCCTTGCCCAGCCGTTTATAAACCTGAAATCCGGACTTCTTGGCATCCGAGATGGAAAGCGGCTTTAGTTTGTGCGGCGTGCTGAAGCCGGAAATAATCTTGCGCACCGGCTTTTTGCAGGCCGGGCATTTTGTCAACGGCGGCGCCGACAAGGGGCGGTTAAGAGTAAATGTTCCGCCACAGACCTTGCACTCACCTTCGCACAATTCGTATTCGTATAACGGCATGGAGCTATTTTTTCAGAAAAGCGCTGAACAAGTC